>CANCKZ010000026.1 GCA_947378695.1 Rickettsiales bacterium | reverse complement strand
GTTCGTTTCACTTCTGGCTCAATCTTTGTGATTCAACTTAATCGCCGTTCGTTTCACTTCTGGCTCAATCTTTGTGATTCAACTTAATCGCCGTCCGCTTTGCTTCTGGCTAACGCCGCAACTCAAAAGCTCGCTATCGACCCCCCCCTTGCACTTTACCACTCGCACTAGCGATCTTTGGTATTTCTATTTTGTTTAACTTATTTTTGTAATATGTTATTGTCGGCACCACGTCTTTGCTGAAGTTATGTAATTTGCTCTTTTGGATGTCTGTAAATCTTTTAGCCCTTGCGTCACCACTCTCTTTCCCAGCAAGTTTCTCAAATGTGCCTAATTTTTGTGCAGAGTCGCACAGCTTATTGTATTTCGTAATTAAAGCCACTAATTTTTTACCATGCTCCTCATTCCACTCTGCATTTGCTTCTTTCAGTTTGGCAAATTCCTTATATTGCTCGTTAATTTTTTTAAACTCATTCATGTGATTTATGGTCGCTTCTAAGTCGTTTTTAGCAGCCTTCATAACGGAAGCCTCCGTTGTAATGCAACTTGAACTACCTGGCTTTGCCGCAACGCTCATGAACTGCATGAACTTTTGCCCGAGGCTCTGCTTGGTAAAATTCTTGCATTTTAAATCCGTAAGCTGCGTCCGCAATCCTTCAAAGCTGTTTGCGATGCCATTTTTCGCATTTTTACCGGTGTTATATACATTCAACTCTGTTTTCAAGGATTCTAACGCTGTGCTATAATCAGTATAGCTGAATTCTGGTGTTGTTGCCTTCGCTTTCTCTGTGGATATTTTCCCACTGTTTAGCAGGGTGCTCTCTATTCCTGCAAACGGGTATGTTTTGCAGTCTGTAATTATTTTGGCACGATCATACACATACGGTACGTCCTTGATGAGAACATACCTCTTCTCAGCCAACGCATTAATCCGTTTATTAACATTTTGTACATCCTGCAAAATGGTTTTCAGTTTTTCTAATGACATCTTAGTGACATCATCTTTGGCAACATAATCTCTTAATCCTTTATACTCCTTCCCAGCTTGAACTGTAGTGCATTTGCCATTTGTGTCACACTTGCCTGGCAATGTCTCATTCGCGACTTCATACCATTTATCGATCTTCCCCCAATCATCGGTTTGGCATTTAATCTGATTAATTATCTTCAATTTGTGAAGCAGATTTTCTGCTTGTTTTACTGTGTTTTCCAAGCCTGCAATGTTTGCTTCTTTAATGTTATCAAAAAGAGTGGTGGAAACAACTGCACTGCTAGACTGCCTCTGCTCGCCTATCTTGTTATTTGCAATACTTTCTTCTAACTTATTAATGTGCTCCCGATGCTCATTCAATTTCTCAAGCAGTACGTTTCTTTCCGCCGCTTTCTTGGCAAGTTCTTTTTTAAATTCCCCCAGTTTATTCTTGATTGCTTCTCTTTCTTTTTCCTTTGTAATTCCCTTCCTCGGTTTTGCTTGCGTTTTCAGGTCACTGTATATACGCCCTACAACACCAATTGAACGCATGTCATTACCTGTTAGGCCTGTATACTTTTCTAATATCTCTTTGTTTTCTTTTGCAAATTTCTTTATTTCTTTAATAATATCATTGTATGGCGTAAGATCTTTTATTATTGCGGCGTGACTGTTTTTGATGTGTGTCTTAACTTGCTCTTCCAAGTTCTGCTTAAATGATTTAAAATCGCTTGATGTAATCTGGCTTTTGCCTTGCTCTTCCTTGTATTGCGATTTCGAATATGTTTTCGCCAACTCGTCTACGTTGTATTTTGCATATTGTTTAAACAATACTTGATCTTGGAAAAAAACTGTCGCATCATCGCCACTGTTTGCATATTCTTCAAACGATGTCTTATTTTCTTCAAAAACCTTCTTAGCAATATCGTAAATGTATAACTTCCTTATGACACCTTTGTTGTTTTTGATAAAATCACCATCTTCTTCTCCATCGCTTTCTTTGAACTCACCAATAGCTTTTTTACAATCTGGATCTTGAATCGAGCCATATGCATCCATTACCGCTTCTTTGAGATTTTCGCCTTTTACTGCATTGAGTTCGCCTCCACTTTCTGAATCCGATTGTACATTCTCGCTCGCTCCATCTTGGCTTTCGGAAGAACCAAATTGAGCAGACTCTAATACATTGTGCGTCTTTATTTTTGCACGAAAATATTGAGCAATATCACGATAAAACGCATTTTCCTGCACCTCCACCTCCGTTGGGTCTTTCTTATCACTAGCCTCCTCCCCACTTTTATCCTTTTCAACAACATTAACGACTTTGTCGCTCTTTTGCTCACTTTTATTATCTTCAACAGCATTTACTTCTTTTACTTCTACTACTACTTTTTCTTCAGGTGCTTCATTTTTGTGGTATGCAACAACGTACTTTGCAGCGCATTTTTCGTACTTCGCTAGTGCGTCACCCACTGGCTCGATCTCCATCTGTGTGTCACATGGTCGCGACATCCAATTACGTTCTTCTTTTACGTCACTTCCATTAAGTTGCTTTGGAAGAGTTATGTGGTGTCTACCAAACACGGTGGCAACCTGTATTATCTCTTTATTATCACCCGCCACATACATCTCCACGCGATTCTTAACATCCGCTTTCGTGATGACTGTGAGTTGAATGGTGCGTTTGAATATGTGAGCTAAAAAAGGACCCATCAACTCAACAGCTGGCGCCGTTATTTCGTTATGCTTATCTGCTGGATGTATGGCGAGGTAAGCGTTAAAAATGTCCTCAGTTAATTGAGGAAGAGGGAGGTTTTCATTGTATGGGTTTGTGTAAAAGTCGCCCTTATTAATTTGAACTCCGTCAATTGTTATACTACCTTTGCCATCGGGGTACTCATTGCAGTACATTTGATACAACACTGCATACATGAAACACTTCCCATCACCTTTAACTCTCAACGTGACTTTGTCAACTATCGGAGTCGTATCTAGTAGGGAGTTTATCATTACTTGCTGCTGATCTGGGAATTCTCCACCAACCTCCACTGCTCCATTCTGTGCCATATCCCCTTGATTACTTTAAAATTTATTTAACGCAGGAAGTATTTACCAAAGGACACAAAAAGCAAGAACTTTTTTTACCCAACTTTCGCAACAACGGAGGCAAAAACCTCTGGTGGAATTTGATATTTTTCGGCGATGAAATCTTGCGAAACATACATTTCCAGAAGCGTTTTGTATATACCTTCCACAGGTTTGCCATCATTGATGTCTGTCAATAAAATTTGAGCTTCTTGGTTTGATATTGCACGAATCATTTGTAAAATTGCAACAAGTTCCGCTTCGGAAAAATCAAATTTTGTGACATTTTCCTCGCAATAAAGAACTTTAAGGGCGGGAATGTTATCAATTTTGCTTGCGTAATCAATTTGTTTTTCTTTTTTGTGGGCAATTTTGTAGAAAACAGAATTTGCAAGAACGCTGTGCTTTTTCGCCGAATGCCTTGCAAGACTGTGATCAAGAGACTCTATCACCCCAGCAATAAAAACATATCCCGTTACAACGCCAAGGAAGACTCCAATCACTTGCCTTGGGTGAAGTGGAAATTCCGGCAGGAAGAATTTCTGTTCAAACTTATGGAGGAAGTAAAGGAACAGTTTATAGAAAAATGTCATTAAGGTGAAAGCAACAAGGGCAATTGTTAAAATGCCGGCAATAATACCGTTTGATACAACAGACGACACCAACCCATGCACAAGTGGAAAGATTTTATAGAAAATCAGCACACTGCAAAGAGCAGGCAACAAAAAAGACTTACGAATTCCCAGTGCTTCTTTATAACCTTGATGCCCAAGAGCAATTATTGTCAAAACGCCAATTGCGTCAATAAGTATTATCATTTTAGTATAACATTAACAACCTTTCCTTTAATAAAAATCACTTTTGCAACTTGTTCCAATGTGAAAAGCTCTGCAATTTTGGAATCTTGTTTAATCAAAGCAATTGCCTCTTCTTCGGTTGGTTGGCTTGCAATTTCAAGAACTTTTCGCATTTTGCCATTAATTTGCACGGTCAATTTGAAGGACTGATCCTGTGCAACACTCTCCACAATTGGAAATGGCACGGAAGTGATGTCTTTTGCGAAGATTTCCTCGTAAAGTTTCGTTGCAATATGCGGACAAACCGGCAAAAGCAATTGAAGGAAAATGCCAAAATCCCTTTTCGAACCTTGCACAAGCGGGAACAGTGTGTAGAGGTTTGCAATGATTTTATTCAAAAACAGGTTTTCCATATTGCTGATGTATTCCGCAAGAATTTTGTTCACAGCTGGGTTGCTTTCAGATTTCTCCTGATTTTTCACCTCAATTCCTGCACGCCAAACTTTCTGCAAAAATTTGTTCACGGAAACAATTCCTGCGTCGTTCCAATCAAAATCTTTTTCGATGGGACTATCTGAAATAATAAAAAACCGAGCAGTATCCGCCCCATATTTTTCAATAATTTCAACAGGCGAAACAATGTTTTTCTTGGATTTACTCATTTTAATCGATTTCCCAACTTCAACGCCTTCAAGCGGTTTGCCATCAAGGGTTGCCTCCTGTGGGGAAAGCCATTTGCCATCTTTTCGATAAGTTTTATGGCAAACCATTCCTTGTGTCACCAATTGGCGGAAGGGTTCTGTTGGGGTTGACCGTTTCACGCATTTGAACAATTTTTCCTCGCCACCTTCAATAATTGGAATATTTGCGATAAATTCAAACCCGCATTTTGCTAAAACTTTTTGTGATGCCACATTTTCCAAGCTCGTTGTTGCAAAAATTTGTCTACGTTGGAACTGTTTGTTTGCCCAACCCATCAACACCGATGCAACTTCCGTTCCAACGCCTGTTCCCCAGTGTTTTTTGGCAAATCTATAGCCAATTTCCAAATCGTTTTCTTTTGCAAGCGGTTGGTCTTTCAAATCTTGAGCGGTGTAATATCCAAACCCTGCATAGCCTGCAAGTTTACCTGTTGACTTTTCAAAAACGCCGAATTTTGTCACGCTTTTTTCACGCCAATCTTGAATATATTTTGCAAAACGAGTTTCCAAATATCCATCAACTTCGTGGTAATCTTCGTTGAAAACCTCCTTGTCTTTTCCAAAATTTAGAAATTCCTCTCTGTCGCCATCAACAAACGGGCGAATGTTAAAGCGGGGTGTTTCTAAAATTGTTGTTGCAAAATATTCTAAAACCGCAGTGTATATTGTGCTGGTTTTACCATCTTCTCTTTTAATGTTTAGCAATTCAATATCATCTTTGGAAATCCACTTAAATTCCGTTGCTTTGTCTTGTTCAAGTTGGAAATTATTCCAATCTTTAACATTTATTGCAAAAACTTTATGATTATGCGTTTTGCCGTTTATATCAAAATTGCCTTCAAAAACTTTATGATTCACCGCCGTAAGTTCAAGGTTTAATTCTTCTTTCAGGTCCCGCTTGATGCAATCAAAATCCGATTCACCGCTTTCCAGTAATCCACCCGGAATTTCCCAAACATTTGGGTATGATTTTCTAGATTCCGAGCGTTTTTGTATGAAAATCTTCCCATTTTCATTTTCAATAATTAATGAGACAAGCGTTGGCGTGTTTGTGTTGGCAACATTGCCATAAACTCCATGCCCACATTTTCCCAATGCCATTACGAAGAAACGAGAATACAGCAAGTGCAAAATTGCGTGTTCAACACCGCCGATGTATAAATCGACAGGCATTGTATTTTCAAATGGAACCTCGCTTTTTGGCGAACAAAACCTTAAAAAATACCAAGATGATTCAAAGAAAGTGTCGAAAGTATCAGTTTCACGGGTGGCGTTTGTTCCACAAGTTGGGCATTTGCAATGCTTCCAAGTTGCGTGCTCCGCAAGTGGGTTTTTACCTTGTTCAAGTGTGATGTCTTCTGGTAATTGAACTGGAAGTTGAGCCTTTGGAACGGGAACAACGCCGCATTTTTCGCAATATATTATTGGAATAGGACACCCCCAGTACCTTTGCCTTGAAATTCCCCAATCACGCAGGCGATATGTCGTTTTTCGTTTGCCAAAATTGGTTTGTTCTAAGCTGCCTCCCTCCATATAATCCAAAATTTTAGCAAAGCCCTCGGCAACAGAAAGCCCGTTTAGGAAATCTGAATTTATCAAAGTGCCGGTTTTTTGAGTATAAGGTTTTTGAATTGCAGGGTTGAACTTATAAATATTCCAATCCATAATGAAATCTACCGTTCCATCGGTTTTGTAATCAGTGATGTCGTGTTTTCCAAGAAATTCAAACCCGCAGTTTTGAAGAACCTTGTTGGAACCTGCGTTTTGAGGTCTTGCCGTTGCAAGAAGTTTTTCAACATTTGTGTTATTCGTGATGTATTCCAGCACCGCTTTCGCACATTCAGTAGCATAACCCTTGCGTTGATGTTTTTGTAATATTGCGTAGCCAAAATCAAAATCGCCTTGTTTGTAATACGAATTCAACCCATTTGTGTGTTTGAAGTTGACTTCTCCCACAAATTCACCCGTTGATTTTTCAAACGCCATAAACATAATTCCGCCTCGTTTGCGATATTCCAAGTAGTGTTCAAGATATTTCCTCGTTGTCTCTTCAATGGATTCACCAACCAAATCGCCAGCTGTTGGCGTGTTTGGATTACCATCATTTTCCTTGTTCAGTTCAAGCAAAAGGGCAAAATCATCTTTTGCAATTGGGCGAAGTTTCAAACGCTCCGTTTCAATTTCTTTGTGCGATGGCTCAACCACAATTTTAATTGGAAGGTTGTATTTTACCGCAAATTCAAAGTCTCGTTCATCGTGTGCTGGGCAACCAAAAACCGCTCCCGTTCCGTATTCCATTAAAACGAAGTTGGCAATGTAGACTGGCAGCAACGCAGGGTTTGAAAGTTCGAATAAAAATCTGTTTTCCTTTGTTTCGTCAATTTTTTTGTGCGTGAAGAATTTTTCACAAACTTTTACCGAAGCCTCGTTATTTATTTCAACAGAAGCATAAAGTTTTAGTGCGTTGAATTCAAAAAATGCCTTGTTAATATAGTGCTGAATTATCGCTTTTCCAAAGCCTTTTTTGTGGAAATATGCGTGTAAAACGAAGCCAAATTCGGTGCCATCGTAATTTTTGTGAGCACCATCAATCAATCCACCAAAGCCAATCATTTTGCCGTTAAGGGTTATTGCATCAAAGCCGTAGCCAACATTTGCGTAATCGCCTTGTGAAAGTTCAATGTAATATTTTGCGTTGCCTCGTTTTTTTCCAAGGTGTGCATCCGCTGTTTCCAAAATTGCTTCAATTTCAGCTTCGTCTTCTTGTGCAAGTGGACGAAATTCAAGACCTTTCAAATCAACAACCTGCCTTTTGATAACAGGATTCCTGACATAAATTCCCGTTGCAATGCCTTTTTTTTCTTGGGTGTCCAAATCTTTTTGAGTAGATACATTACATTCCTTCACGAAGGTGATAATCTTGTTCTTGCTTTGCAAATCTTGCGAATTACTTGCTTCCGCTCCTCGTGAACCACGAAGTTCAGTGCGGTGCTCATCTTCATAATTCAAAACATTTGCTTTGCAATCATCAAGATTGTTTTCTAAAATTTGACCTACCAATGGGTGCCTTGCCGAAATTGCAACGAATGATGCGCCAAACAATGTTTCAGGGCGAGTTGTGAAGACTGTGATTTTCCCACCGCCGATAACCTCAAAATCAACTTCTGCACCAACGGACTTTCCAATCCAGTTTGCCTGCATAGTCTTTACCTTTTCCGGCCAGTTTGGAAGGGTGTCGAGTCCATCCAAAAGGTTCTGTGAAAAATCCGAGACTTTCAAAAACCATTGGTTAAGTTCCTTTTGTTCAATTAAAGCCCCAGAACGCCAACCCCTGCCATCAATCACTTGTTCATTTGCAAGGACTGTGTTATCAATAGGGTCCCAGTTCACGAACGATTTTTTTCGATAAGCAATTCCATTTGCAAGGAAATCTAGAAATATTGATTGACTGTGCGTGTAGTAATCTGGCAGGCAGGTTGTGATTTCCGCTTCCCAGTTGAAGTCAAACCCTAGCGCCTTAAATTGAGATTTCATATTGGCAATGTTGGAAAGAGTCCAGTTTTTAGGGTGAAGACCAAATTCCATAGCAGCATTTTCAGCAGGCAGACCAAAGGAATCCCACCCAATTGGGTGAAGAACGCTTACGCCGTTTTGTTTGTTGAA
>CANCKZ010000025.1 GCA_947378695.1 Rickettsiales bacterium | reverse complement strand
TACGCCGTCTGCAACTCGTGGAGATGCCATAAGAGGGATTTCGCTAAACACGCTTTCCGTGGCAATTTCTGCGTATATTTTCTGGAAATCTCTTGCCGAAGCATCAAGAATTATTGCATCAACTTTCGCATATTTTTTATAGAACTTATCGCCGGAAGAATGCGTAATTATGTTGCCCTCGGTTGCCGTGATATCCTTCGTGAAGTTGAAGTCGTCTTGTTGAATTTTGCCTGTATTCACATTTTGATAAAACGCACGAATTGAAGCATTTTTTAAGCGTGAGATATATTTTGAGAAATCCTCCGCATTTGCTTCGTAAAATTCCACACTAACAACTTCAATGCCGTTGCTTTTTGCAATTGATGAGAACATTTTATAGTTACTCGCACCAATTTCGTTATTCGAAGATATCATCGCAATTGTTTTGTATCCATTGCTTTTTGCAAATGCAAGCATACTTGTTACGCCAGAGTCTGCTCTGTAACCAAAGTTATAAAGACTTCCACCCGAAAGGTTTTTTGAGGCTAGCGAAACAATTGGCGCCTTTGTGTGTTCAGCGGCAATTTGCCTTTGAAGCATAAGAACATCTTTTTCGTTAAACGGACCAACGATAACATCTGGTGCAAGAGTTTGAATTGCCTGAATTGTAAATGTGGAGTTATCAACAACATCAACATGATATTTTGGATAGCTTGCACCAAATTTTAAAATTGTTAAGGCGTTTTGAATTTCGTGCATCATTGAAGGACTGCTTGCTGTCATTGGTGTTATTGCAATGTGAAGAGATTTCTTCACACAACTGATGGAACAGACATCGTTTGTTATGTTGCCGTTACTTACTGGGGCAAGTTCAACATTAAGACCAGTTCTTGGGCGTGATGCTTGATACGCACTATACATTTCTTCCGTTTTCCCCACAAGGTTGCCCGATGAAGAATATTTTGAACTTGTAATTTGATTATTACTACAAGAAACGAACATCAAAAAAACACAAAATAATAAGCGTTTCATATAATACCAAAAAAGACTTTTAACCATAGAAATAAAAATATTAACTTGCAATTGTTTTTTTCAATTTTAATAATATATTCGTTTATTTAATAAAAATATCAATGTTGGTTCTTATTGCAATTGTGAAAATGCTGCCAATATCAATCGCCACCGTGCTTTTATTGATATGCTCGATAGGTATTTTAAAGTCAAAAAATCCATTTCAAATGCTTCATTTTGTCACAATAATTGAAGTAGTCTGCATACCACTCGCACTGCTTTCGCTAATTTTACACGAAGGACTTGCCGAAATTAAAATGATTTTCTGCGTTTTTTTTGTTGTGCTGCTATCTCCAATCACATCATACTTCCTTGCAAAAGCATATGCAACCCACACACCAAATTCACCGAATGAAACGCATTCAGAAGAAAGCACGAAATAAATATTATAACCAATGGAATCTTTGATAAAGGAATATCGCTCGCTGATACTTTTTCTTAAAAAGGACGGCAAAAAGATTTCACCACAGCAACGCAAAATGGTTATATCACGCCTTATTCGCCTTGAAAAGATTATACTTAAAAAGGCATTGAAAATGATTATTTCCGGCAATTTAAACCTTGATATCTCCCAGTTTCCGCCACGCATTCGCAATGTTTTACAAAAAGCCAAAAACTCAATGATTCTTCGCAAAATCAGCGTTCTTCTTACGCAAGAACTTGATGAACGCAAGCACGAACTTCAAATTAAACACGAAGAAACCCAGAAAACTCTTGACCTTGCCAATTCAGTTTTCTCCTCACTTCGAGCTGTTCAAGAACGCAACAGCATAAGCTATCTTGTGAAGCTTCAACGCACGGAAAACGAAAATAGCGAACATAATAAAAAAATACTGGAAAAAATAAAAAAAACACTTCACAGATAGCCATATTAATTTTATGTATGCAAAAGGAAACGCTTGAAACCAAGTTCGAATCATACTTCCTGCCATTTTCCGCACAGATAGACGAACAAACAATTATTTCGCAATCGGGTTTATTAAGCAAAACAATTGCACTAAATTCCGAACTTGCACTCTCCTTCCAAGCCGATGTTATGCTTGCAATAAGGAAAATATACAAAAAAAATGTCACAATTAACATTCACGGAATTTATTCAAAATCTCGCCACTCTCCCAGTTCCACACTTGCACAATATATCAAATCATCATACCTGCACAGCGTTTATCCACAAAAAGAACATTCACAGGAATTCTTCATAACAATATCAATACAAGGATACAAAATTTCCAAACAAAACCTTGCAAACCTACTTTTTGAAGGAACATTTTTGATGGAAATCGAAAAATCGTCCAAACGGTTAAACACAATTGTGGAGGACTTCACACAGGAGCTTTCCGCACATCGCCCCCGCATTTTAAAAACATACGAAGAAAACGGCAGAATAGTCTCCGAACAAAGCTCATTCCTTCACACGATAGTCTATGGGTATCCTGCAAAAATTCCACTCACAAACATGGAAATTGCCGAACAAATGCGTCCGCTTTTGATTAAACGAGAAAAGAACTACCTAACCCTTACAGAAAAACAGGACGAACTTGAAACAAAAAAACATTTCACAACCCACATTGCCTGCTTCACAATAAAAGACTTCCCAATTGCTGATGCTCACAAACTTATCAAACTATTCACACTGAACCACTCATTCACAATATCCCAAACCATTCACTCCGTTCCAAAGGAAACAATATCCGGACTATTCGAATATCAAGCCAAAATTACGCAATCAATTCGTGATAACGACATCGCAGCAAAATGCGGGTGGAATAAGATTATTGAAGACCACTCCCCAATTACAATGCAAACAAACATAACCATTCATTCCGACAGCGTTGAAAAATTGACGCAGAAAATGAAGGATCTTGCACAGTGTCTTTACCAAATTGGCGTTGTTGCAATTCTTGAAGATGTCAACCTTGAACAAGCATTCTATGCCAGTATGCCAGCAAATTCCACATTTTGTAACAGGTTTGAATATGGAAGTCTTGAACATGCGGGACAGTTCCTTCTTTCGAAATCTATGATATTTGAAGGCTCGAAATCTATGGGTTCAACGCCATTTCTTCCGCTTGCAAGTGTTCACGAAAGGTATTACAGCTTTTCACCATTTGCAAACAAAAAAGCTTCGCACATTCTTGCACACGGCATTCAAAATGAAGCCCTAAATTCCGCAATAAACACAATGCTTTTACACACGCAAATTAATGGCATTACATGCGTTGATCTTAACTATTCTTCAATTGGATTAAACAAATTAAACGGCGGAATATATCACAAAACGCCGGAGGTTAATATTATGAACCTTTTGAGGGTTGATAAAAAAGGCTTTGAAATGTTTATAACAACCCTTGCCCTTCACATTTGCAATGAAAACAAAATTCCAAAACAGGCGGAAATGCAATCGCACATTCGCACATTCATCGCAAATATTAAGCCAGATTTCACATTTGAACAGTTGAAATTAGCCGCAGGAAGCACAATTGTTTCGCCAACGCTTGATTTTGCCCTTGCAAATAACTATTTTGCCGAAAAAGATGTCTTCATTTCGAAAAATAAGTTTGTTTCTGTTCACATAAGTGGTCTTGAACCAAAGATTGGCGGAATTTTTGCATTTTATGCCCTCGTTTTCAACCTTCACAAGGCAAAGGAATTTGATATTATTAAGCTTGATAGATCTTTTGATGTTTTTGACACAAAGGTGATTTTACAAGAATACATAACCCACCTGCTTCGTGAATATAAGTTGAAGCTTGTAAGCGTGATTATGCGTGCAAACATTCCACTCGCATTCGAACAAAAACAGATTTACCGCTATCCAGACACATTCATATATTTCGATATACGCCTGTTTTCCGAAGGAACATGTTCAAATTATTTCGTAAAAACATTCTTCCAGCTTAATTCCGCAATGACCAAAGACATTATGTTTGTGAAGGCTGGCTCGAAAAAAGCGGTAATACAAGTGTTTGAGGTAAGCTATACCCTACATTTACAGCAATCGTTTGTAAGTCGTGAACTTGCAATTTTTAATTCAAAGCATAAAAATTTCGCAAATATAATAAAACTTATTGAAAATAATAAAACGCCATCACAAGGTGTTATTGAAGAATACAAAAATCTGATTTGATATGAACCACAAAACGCAAAATCGCCTCTCAATTGTTCGCAATGTGCTACTCTGCTTCCTTGTAGTTTACACCCTTGTGAACCATAAAAGTATCCACGAAAAAACAACGGATATCAACAAAGCATTCGTTGAACATGCGAATCTTAACCCAATGCAAGGGCTTCAAAATGCCGTTCATCATTGCATAGTATATGTTGCAGACTTTGTGACATATCGCAAAACACAAGAAGAGCGAACCAAATTCTTCCTCCAAACAGATGTCATTCTTCAAGAGCGAACCAAACTTCACCACGCAAATAACGAACTTATCAGTATTCTTCAACCTCTTCAAGACATGCAAGAACTTTTCCCCGTGAAATATGTTGTGAAGTTACTATACTTCATTTCCGCCGAAAATTCCCGCCAAATATACTTCAAAACAAGCGAAGATGTTCCGCTGAACAGCCTTGTGTTCAACAAAGATTGCCTTATTGGTAGAGTTGTGAAAAAAGACGGTAACAATTACTACATTCTAACACATCAAGACCCAAACTTCCGCATGCCGGTTTATACTCAAAGCACGAAAATTTTCGGCATGATTCACGGCGACCCTTACAAAATGCGTTTCGTTTCATTTGATGAAATCCACCAATTCGATATCAACGAAAACGAGACAATCCTCACCGCATCATCGGAAGGAAAATTCACGGAAAATATTCCAATTGGAAAGGTTGTGGAAACGAAATCTGGTGCGTTTATTGAAACGAAATGTCAGGATTACTATTCCTACGCATTAATTATTTAATTGGCTTCGGAATTGGAACGGGGGTTTTGTGTTTGTGTGAGCTCTGCGACCTGTAAATTCCGACCGCAGATGGCGTTAGCCGTCGGAGGCGAAGAGGAATTGGAACGGTGCAGAGCGTTCAGCGTTGAATAAACCGCCAACAAGTTCAAGCGTTGCCAAAACAACGCCAAAACTGATCACAGGTAACGTGATTGGAGATTTAATTATATCGCTTCAACGACGCAATTTCCAACTTCCTGTGTTGAATATGTTTTTTGCCCTGCGTTTGCGATATCAGCAGTAATTATACCTTTTTCAAGGGTTTTTTGGATAGCATTCTGAACTGCGTCCGCTTCTTTTTCAAGACCAAACGATGTGCGAAGCATCATTTCAACAGATGCAATTGTTGCCAGTGGATTTGCAATTCCCCTGCCTGCAATATCCGGAGCAGAGCCGTGAATTGGTTCGTAAAGTGCGAATCTTTTGCCTGTTTTTGGGTTAATTTCCCCAAGAGACGCAGACGGCAACATTCCAATTGAGCCTGTCAACATTGAGGCCGCATCAGAAAGGATATCGCCAAAAAGATTGCTTGTAAGCATAACATCAAACTGTTTTGGTCTGCGAATTAATTGCATTGCGGTGTTGTCAACATACATATTCGAAAGCTCAATTTCAGAGTATTTTTCAGCGTGCAATTGTGCAACTGTTTCACGCCAAAGTTCGGTAACTTCCAAAACATTTGCTTTGTCTACGGAACATACTCGTTTGCCACGAATTTTCGCACATTCAAAGGCAACTTGTGCAATGCGTTTAATTTCACTTGTTGTATAGGTTGCCGTGTTGACTCCTTTTTTTTCGCCGTTTGGAAGAACTTCCACGCCACGAGGTTGACCAAAATAAATTCCGCCTGTAAGTTCACGAATAATTAGGATATCAAGCCCTTGAATAACCTCCGGTTTTAGAGTTGAAGATTCAACGAGTGAATCAAAAACCTTAGCAGGGCGCAAATTCGCAAAAAGCCCAAGTTCAGCGCGAATGCCTAGAAGCCCACGCTCTGGACGGATTGAGTAATCAAGACCTTCCCATTTTGGTCCACCGACTGCCCCTAAAAGGATAGCATCAGCATTGTGTGCTTTTTCAATTGTTTCTTGTGGAAATGGATTGCCGGTTTCATCAATTGCAATTCCACCCAAAAGGGCTTCATCAAATGAAAATTCATGACCAAACTTTTCACCGATTTTATTCAGAACCTTCACCGCCTCTGCTGTTACCTCAGGACCAATTCCATCGCCAGATATTACCAATATTTTTGCCTTCATTTTGGGAAATAAGAAATTATTTTATGCAAGCAGGAAAATAAAAAAAATAATTGTCAAGTTTTTGGAAATTTTCATTGATTTTTGGATTATAGAAAAACCTTTGTATAATATATATTATATGCTAGATGAAAAAATACGCATTTATTGACCGTGACGGCACGGTTATTTTTGAACCAAAAGATACCTTCCAAGTAGAACACCTTTCGCATTTGTATTTTATCAAAAATGTGATATCCTCGCTGAAAGTATTGCAAAAAATGGGATATACAATCGTTGTTGCTTCAAATCAGGACGGTCTTGGAACTTCAAAAAATCCGCTGGAAAATTATAACAAAATTAACACAAAAATTCTTGATGTTCTATATTCAGAAGGCATTGTGATTGATGAAATCTTGACATGTCCGCATTTTTTAATCGAAAATTGCAATTGCAGAAAGCCAAAAGTTGGGCTTGTTGCACACATTTCAGATATTCACCCGCATTCAATTATGGTTGGCGATAGAATTACTGATGTTCAATTTGGTGAAAACCTTGGCATTAAGGGGTTTTTATTGACCGAAAGCTTTGGCTGGAATGAAGTTGTGGCAGAAACAAAAAAAATCAACGCACGAAAAGCCGAAGTTTCACGCACAACAAACGAAACAAGTGTCAGTGTGAAGCTGAACCTTGATGGAAGCGGCAATGGTTTTGCAAAAACTCCGCTGAATTTCTTCAACCACATGTTGGAACAGATAATCAAGCACGGTGGTTTTGATATCGAAATTGAAGCAAAAGGAGACACGCACATTGATGAGCACCACACAATTGAAGATGTCGCAATTGCACTTGGCGAAGCATTCAAGCAGGCACTTGGAAACAAAAACGGGATTGAAAGGTATTCATTTGAAAGAATTTTACCAATGGACGAAGCCACGGCTTTTGTTGCAATTGATATTTCAAACCGCCCATATTTGCAATTTCAAGCACCGCCAATGCGTGAAATGGTTGGCGATTTCCCAACGGAAATGCTCAAGCATTTTTATTACACATTCGCACAAAATGCAGGCATAACACTTCACATAACCCTTCACGGAGAAAACACTCATCACATTGTGGAATCGTCCTTTAAGGCGTTTGCAAAGTGTTTGAGGAGTGCCTCCGAAGTTACAAGCCAAGGCGTTTCATCAACGAAGGGAGTTGTGTGAAATCAATTGTGGAGTCATCTTTTTGAAGTTGGTTTGCGTGAATTATTCGCCACCAACTACTTTTGGAACAAGAATGAAGTCGTCGCTTTTAATTGGCGTGTTTTTCAAAATTAACGAAGATTGGTAAAATTCAGGATTTTCAACCTCACGCACAGTTCTTGTTTCACTTTCGTGGATTGAATAAATTGGTTCAAAGCCGGAAACATCAACTTTTTTAATAGATTCAAGCCATGAATACATAACATCAAGCTTGTTTTGTGCAGCTTGAATTTGCTCTTCTTCAAGGTGAATTCTTGCAATTTGCATAATTTTACGAATATCCATACTTTTAACATTATATACCAACCTTCCATGTTATTATAAAATTAAAAGTCAACAGTTTATCACTTTTTTCTTGACTTTTGCAATTTCAAATAAACAACTTAGGCAGTTTTAATTTTAAAGTCGAGTACATGTCCCTCATAACAAATATCGTTCATGATAAATTCACCCTTGTAATTGCAAATAAATGCGAAAACCAAGAACATGGGTTTGAAAAAATATTCCTCAACAACAGCAAAAACATTATGCTTACCCTTGCCGGTGCACCAATGCCATCTGTTTATGTTGAAGCCTTCAAACAATGCTCAACTTCACAAGAAGCAATTGCACTTTTGGAACACTACGCTTCCGAACAGTATGATATCAGCACACTATACGCAAGCAAAAGAGTGCCAACCTGCCAACAATGTTGCATAACATATTTTGATTCCAACACACAACAATTCTGTTCTTATGTTGTTTCATGCACAGAAGACCAACGCAATGTTGATATCAAAAGCTCAACTCCAAACAACATATCATTCCGCTGCATTGGCAGTGAAAATTCCGAACTAACAGCGTTGTTTCAACTGAACGGTGTTCGTAAAAAAATGCAAGAATTCTGTTCAATGGGCAAAGGTGCGGACGAAGTTTTTGAAATTATCGAACTTACGCAAAAAATGTATGATATCATTCACCTTATTGATGACGATGTTGCATTTAACTATCGTGCAAAATATTGGGTAATGGACAAAGACTCCCTTGAATTTCAAGCGGTTCAATATCATCCAGACTACTTCATTCCATCAAAAACATTGAAGGCTAAAAACGCAGAAGAAGCTTCCATGCAGACTATTGACTTATCATCGGAACAAGGTCAAACACAAGCCGTTGCGTAAACTATGCTGAAAATACAAAATAATATATCGCTAACTCCCTTAACATGGTTTCGCGTTGGGGGAATTGCCAAAAACTTCGTGCGTGTTTCATCAATTGATGACATTTGCGAAGTTTTCCAGAAATTTCCAAACTTTTTCGTCATTGGCAACACATCAAACCTGTTGATATCCGACAACGAAATTGATGCTTGCATTGTGAAGCTTGGTTC
>CANCKZ010000024.1 GCA_947378695.1 Rickettsiales bacterium | reverse complement strand
CACCTTCCATTGAATAAATTCCGGGAAGATCGGATAGATTAAGCTCAATGTCTGTCAATTGTTTTTGAGTCAAAAACTCATAAACCACAAATTCTTCAAAATGGGTTTTTTTGTATTGCTTCAAAATAAATTCTTGATTTTCAACCGGCACTTGCAGAATTTCCAAAGTTTTTGTTACTGTTTCAAAATCTTTTTTTCTGCCTTTGTGAATTACACGCCAATATTTTGAATTATAGGCAATTTTTTCGCCGTTGCAATCAAGAACTAACCCCCTTCTGGCGGGGATAATAAACTTCTTGGTGAAGTTATTCGTTGATTTATCCAAGTACTTCCTGTGTGCAAAAACTTGCAGATAAAACAGCCTTCCAAATATCACAACAAATGCCGTGAGCTGTAAAATTGCAACAACGAAGGCTCTTCTGGAAAATGTTCCAGTTTTTTTTGCATCAAGTGACATAAAAACAAAGTTTGACAATTCCAATTCAATTGTATCCAAAAATAAAATGCAAGTATTGTTTTTATGTGAAATCGTCAAATACACCACTGCATAAGTGGCAATTGAATTACAGTCCCGAATTGCTAAACAATCAATTCGCTGAATTTCTTACATTAAAACAGACAACACTCAACAAAGACGATATAACCACTTCCGCAATTATTCTAGAATCCTTCCTTGTCAAACATTTCAACATTTGCCATAATCTTCCAAATTGCGATGAAAAGGTTATTGAAATAAAAAAAAATTTTATCCAAAAAACAGTTTTCCAAAAATACAAAACAACACAAGTTCCAAGCGACTGGGAAAATGAATATAATTTTGTGAATCAGGGGGAGTTTATTGAGGAAGCATCGCACGAAACAAATTGGGATAAGTTGGAAAAATATACCGCCTTTGCAATGTTCACAAATGTTGGTATTGAAAAGCACAGAAATGATACAATATTCCACCTGCCAAAAAGTGCGAATCAAAAAGACGACTTCCTTGAAGTTCAAGGCAGCTGTGTAAAATCCGAAAGCACTTGTGTGAAATCTAAAAGAATCACCGAACGCAACGACTTCAACTTAACGGATACTCCCCCGCAAAGTGAGGCAATTGATTGGAATTTAGGATATTGCCTTTATTGTCATAATCGTGGGAAGGATTCCTGTTCCAAAGGCTTAAATGTTGGAGTTGATGGCGAAAAGTTGGGGTGTCCTTTACGGCAGGATATCTCTGAATCCATTCTTCTTAAACGGCAGAATTTCCACATTGCCGCCCTTGCGGTTATTATGAAGGAAAATCCCCTGTGCATTTTAACCGGCAGAAGGATTTGTCAAAATTGTGAAGAAGCGTGCATTTTCCAAAAACAAGAAGCGGTTGATATTCAATCTGTTGAAACGCAAATTTTGCTCGATGTTCTTTCAATGCCGTTTGGAATTGAGATTTACAACCTGCTTTTACAGTGGAATCCCCTTTGTGAAATGCTTTATTCAACGGAAAATCACAACCTTGAAGGAAAGGCAGTTGTTGTGGCTGGGCTTGGTCCTGCTGGGTTATTTGCCACGCATTTGTTTTCAAAATTTGGGGCGAAGGTTCTTGGGATTGATGCACTGAACATTGAAATTCCCGCAAAAATTCAACAGATTTCGCAAAATATAATTCAGCATTCAACAGAAATTCTTAACGAACCGCTTTCAACACGCACACCTTCAAACATAGGCGGAGTTATGGAATACGGCATAACTTCACGCTGGAACAAGAACTTTCTTGATGTCCTCATCGCCTTGCTTTTGCGTCGCACAAATGTTGAATTTCAGGGGAGTACTCGCATTGGCTTCCTATTGAATTATGAAGATATATTCAACCGTTTTCAGTTCAACCACCTTGCATTGTGCATTGGTTCTGCAACGCCACAAGTTCCAAAAATTAAGGGAATTTTCAGCGGATACTCGCTTACCAAAGGCGTTGTTATGGCTTCCGATTTTCTGATGTCCCTGCACATAAACCGCAAAAGCAATCATCTTGAAACAATTGTAAATTCGCCCGTGTATATTCTTGGCTGCGGGCTTACGGCAATTGATGTTGCCTGTGAAGTGAGGGAATTGCTCAAAACATTTGGTAAGGTTGTTGATGTAAAAATTCTGTATTATCAAGATTTCACAAAATCATCGTCGTATAAAATCAACCACTTTGAATTTCAAAAAGCCCTTGAACAAGGCGTGGAAATTATGCAAAATGTTGAAATTGTGGAAATCAAAAGGCACGGGAACGGCATTTCCTATGTTGTGCTAAATTCTGGCGAAGTTCTGGATTGCAAGCTTTTAATTATTGCCATTGGAACAAAGCCAAATCTTTCCCACGCAAGCGATTTTATTGGCAAAGATGGCGTCTCTTTTTTTGGAGACTGCAACCCACAATACACCGGAAGCGTTGTTAATGCACTGGCATCTGTGAAAAACGAGATTGGCAATTCGGTTGCACAAATGAAGAAAAACCAGAACATTGTGCAAAACTACGGCGAAATTTTCGAACGCAACATTAGCATTATTGAACTAGAAAACAACTTCTTTGAAATAAAACTTCACGCACCATTTTTCGCACAGAAGGCAAGCGTTGGGAAGGCAGGCGTTGGAAAGATAAAGGCGGGCAATGTTTTAAAGCTTCAAGAATTTGGGCGGGAATCTGTTGCTATTACGATTGCAAAAATTGAAGGGGAGGTTCTAACCCTTTACCTTGAAAATTCAAACACAAAAACCGATGGCATTGTGAAGGCAATTTTAAGCCAACGCAAAATTCACATAAATGGCATAAACTGCACGGCGTTTCCTGAAATTCCACAAAATTGCACGGTTGTTGCTTGTGAAAAGGCTCGGCTTGTTTTTGGCGAGATATTCAAAAATCACACAATAATTACCCCACAGCAATTCATTGAGCGTTCTACTGTTCTAGTTCACTATAACAAAAATAAAAAAGAAAAAAAAATAAAAAAGAAAAAAAATGAAAACTATTTTATAGCAATCCACCCAAGCGAACTTGATGTTTCACAGGATATTTCACAATACACCAACAGCGTTATTGATGGAAGCAGTTTTGATGGCAACAATTTTGAGGGCAATATTTTCCTTTATCAAAAAATGAATTGCATGCTTGGTGGAATTTGCGGACGGTGTATTAAACCCGATGGAACTTATGCTTGCGTTGATAACATTGTTATTAAATAACAAACGATGTGACTCTTGTGGAGACTTCCTCCAAATTGAGGTTTTTACCGGAATTGTTCCTAACAATTACACGAGTTTTATAGACTTTCCAATTCGATTCCTCTGAAATATCGTATTTACGAATTGAATATTCGTCCTTTTTGTGAATGCGTTTTTCTGTGAACCATATTGGTTTTTTTGTGCGTTCGTGAATTTCAACATCAAGAATTGTTAGAGTTTCAGTATGTGCGAAAACATTAGAAAACCCAATGTTCAAACCGGCACCAATAGCCATGCCAATGGGAGCTCCAATAATTGGAACGCCACTTGAAGCACCAATTGCAAAGCCAACAAGCATGCCTGATGGGTCTTCAAGAAGTTGGTCAATTGTTGTTTTTTTGTAGACCTCCCTTTCTTTTTCAGGTTTTGGCAATTGTTCAATGTTTTCAAACGATGTTTCGTCGTAAGTAACTTTTTCGTAATTTTTGGAAGCAATTTTGCCGTGGAATTTTGTTTTCACTTTCAGCAAAACATTTGCGTTTGCGTAAGTTTCTGATACCCTCACATTTTGATTCCTCAATTCTTGAACAACAATATTTCGAAACTGTGGAACCGTGCCATCAATGTTCACAAAAACGGATTTCTCTGGAATATCAAGAAAGATTGATTGAGTTGCCGTTATTGTGTTTATGTGCCTTTCTTGTGACATTAACCCACACGATGTTATGGCTAGTCCTAAAAAAAATGTTCTAACGATTTGCAAAGTGTTCATCAATTTTTTTACCAATAATTTTCACGAAATGATCAAACTCAACATTCACAAGCCCATTACTTGTAACATTTAAAAGAGATAGCGTTGTATTGTTCCAAGTGTGTGGAATAATGTTTAATTCAACCGTTCTGCCTTTGATTGCCATGATTGTCAGGGATATGCCATCAATTGCAATGGAGCCTTTCTTTATCAAGAACTTCTTCCCCGCATTTGAAACTTCAACTAAAACTTTATATGTATTCTGTGAATTTTCGATGGATATTACCTTTGCAACTTCGTCGATGTGTCCAAGAATGATATGCCCGCCAAGTGGTGTTGAAGCAAGCATTGCTGTTTCAATATTCACACGGTCATTGTTTGAAAGCATCATTAATGTTGTTTGGCGTAATGTTTCTGATGATACATAAAACGAAAGCTCGTTGCCTTCAATTTTTATCACAGTTAAACAACAGCCGTTTATGGCGATGGAGTCTCCGATTTTTACACCATCAACTTTTGCAAAGCGAATTTTGAGGGTTTTGCCGTCCTGCGTTTGAGCATTTGCAACGACAAACGCCGTTTGTTGAATAATTCCCGTGAACATTTCCTGAATTTTCTATTTATTCCCAATGTGGAAATAATATAAACAAATTGTCAAGGAAATATAAATGTGTAAATTTTTTGGCTTCCATAAATTCCTTCACTATAATATATATAATAACCAACTTTTTCCCAACCAAAAGCGGGGTTTTTGCGAGGTGTGACGAAGCGATAGCGAAGGAATACCTCCCCGAAAAGCACGCACGCACCCTTAGGCAGTCCCAGATGGCACCACGGGTTTTTAAGATTTGTGAGGGCGATGTTTTCCCAAAAACCCGTTTTTGTTATAGTGTACTAGTGCGGTGATACACCGAGCAAAAATACTCTTGAAAACAACCCATAAAACAATTTTCACGCATACAAACTTGGAGTTGTAACATTTCCGGAAATTGCAATGTCTTTTATCATCAATTCAACAGACTTCCTTCCATTCCATTCATTTAATGAAATTTCGCAAAGGATATCAAGTTTTTCTGTTTCAATTTTTTTGAAGGAAGCATCGGAAAATGTTTCGAAAAATCCAAAAAACATACCTTTAAGAGTCGCCCCAGAATCGTCCATAAATGTTGCTGCAAGGTGGGTTTGCCCTCGTTTTTGTGAGAAAACAATTTCAACGCCACGAATTACAAACAAAGGCTTTGGATTTCCCTGACCAAACGGCTTCAATTTTTGCATTTCATCATAAAGTTCAATGTTGATGGCAGAAAGCGAAAGTTCACAAGCAAATGTTTGAAGGTGAATTTTTGTGAGTTCCTTTGATTTTTGGGAAATTTCGTCTTCAAAAAACTGTTTTAATTGGGGAACTTTTTCATTTGTACAGGAAAATCCGCCTGCCATTGCGTGTCCGCCTCCTGCTATTAGTAACCCGTGTTTTACAGCCTTATTAATTGTTGCACCAAGGTCTATTCCTAAAATTGACCTTGCCGATGCCTTAATGTAGCCGTCCAGTTGTGAGAAAACAAATGCGGGCTTGTTGTATTTATCCTTCAACCTTGAAGCTAAAATTCCAATCACCCCCTGATGATATTTTTCACTACCAATAAAAACGAAGCCATCGTTTGATGATGTATCGTTTTCAGGGTTGGATAAATATTTTTGTTCAAGTTCAAAAATTGCTTCCTCTTTCATTTGTTTTTCAATTTGCCTTCTTTCAATGTTAAGTTCGTATAGCCTTCGTGCAATTGAAAGTGCTTTTTCGTAGTTCGTTTCCGTTAAAAGCTTTGCTCCAAGGGAAGCAATGCCAATTCTTCCACCTGCGTTAATGCAAGGACCAAACGCAAAACCAAATGTTTGTTCATCAAAACTTTCAATTCCGCATGTTTCTTTTAAGGCTCGCAGTCCAATATTTCCCCAAGCATTTGCATTGTTTCTATTCCAGTTTGTAAGAACTTGAAGACCTGTCGCAACAAATGCACGGTTAAGCGAAACAAGGTTCATAACATCGCACACCGTTCCAAGTGCGACAAGTGGAAGGAGTTCCAGCAGATTGGGTTCGCTTGGTGCTTGGTGCTTGTGTGTGGGTGCTCCTACCCGCCCCGATGTCTCTTTGCCTTCAAGCTTTGCTTTCCGGTCGACATCGTCAGGGCACGGAGCCCCCTCCCTAAACCCTTCCTTAAAAAACCCTCCCTTAAAAAAACCCTTCTCCCTTAAATATGAATTTAGGGCGACTACCATCATAAACGAAACGCCTGCTCCGCAAAGGTATTTTAATGGAGTTGTCTCATCAAGCCTGTTTGGGTTAATAATAGCAACAGATTTTGGAACTTCCTTAACGCCAAGGTGGTGGTCAATAACAATTGCGTCCATTCCTTGTGCGTGGGCTTCTTCTAATGGTTCAAATGCAACTGTTCCGCAGTCTACTGTAATTAAAAGTTTCGTTCCGCCACCTGCAATTTCCTTCATTGCTTCAATGTTTGGACCATAACCCTCGCGAACACGGTCCGGAATATAAATTTCGCTATAAACGCCAATTGATTTCAAATAGTTGTGAATTATTGCTGATGATGTTGCACCGTCAACGTCGTAGTCTCCAAAAATTGTGATTTTCTCCCTATTCATAACCGCAGTGTGCATTCTTTCAACTGCTTTTGGCATGTCTAAAAGGTGATTCGGATTTGGCATAAGGTTTTTCATTTTTGGCGAAAGGAAATCTGGCACTTGTTCAAATTCAAGGTTTGGAACAAGATAAAGCAAGCGGGCGATTATATATGAAGTGCCGTGCTGGGATATTATGCGGTTAATGACATCTCGTGAATATTCTTCTTCAACCCAGAAGTTCTTTGAAATTGATTGTGTGTACATTTTATTTCTGAAATAGGCTTGACAAATAAAATGATTTTGGAATTATGTCAATATAAATTATAAGAATGTTAATTAATATTTAAAGATATGTCGGTTAGGGCTACATCTACTGAAACGGAATTGACTCTGGTTTTGGATAATGGGGATAGGAGGGCTTTCGATGAAATTCAAGAAAAACTAAATTTAAAAGATGAACAATCCGTTTTAAGATTTGCCATGGGGGTTCTACTTAATGCACAGGATGATACTATATCAATTACAATAACCGCCACTGGCGAACAAGCAAGACCGTCCAAAGATTATTTAAAACAACTTGTATGAATGATAATTTTGATTCCAAGCAAGCAATTGACGGTATAAATAATACATTAAACTCTTCCGATAAATTCGCCGTGCTACTTGAAAGAACGCTTGATGAATCAAAAATTGCAGACAAGGCGATAAAAAAAATTGTTATAGACCTTCTAAAAGACGACAAATCTTGCCGTCAAGAAATCCAGAAAATTATCAAGGAGTGCGATAGGGATGAGTATAAAATATTTTGGAAAAATACTGGTCGCTCTATTGGAATGGGTGTTTGGACATTAATTGTGATATTCGTCACCGCAATAATTTCGAAAATTTTCAAATAAATGACCATTCTAGGCATTGACCCAGCCCTGAACACAGCAGGCTACGCAATAATTTCAAAAAACTCAAACGGAACTTTTCACCTTGTGGAATCAGGGGTTATCAAGAACAAAGGCACGGAAGATTTCCCAAAAAAACTCCTTCATTTATTCGAAATAACACACCACCTTTGCCAACTTTATAAACCATCAATTTGTGGAATTGAAGAAACATTTGTGAATGTGAATGCGACATCGTCCCTTAAACTTGGGGCGGCACGGGGAGCAATAATCACCGCCGTTGCAAAAAACGAGGTTCCAATTGTGGAATTCAGCCCAAATGTCGTGAAAAAAACCGTGACAGGTGCTGGAAAAGCGGAAAAATCGCAGGTGGAATTTATGATTCAACGCCTTGTTTCGGGCGTGAAACCTGACCTTACCAGCGATGAATATGATGCGATTGCTATTGCTTTTTGTGCGAGTGCTTTTTGTGGTAGGGTGTGAAAAAAAATTGGAACACACAGGTCTGGAAAGCGCAGGCTTCCGCAATCCTCACAATGGTTGGGGCTGTAATTGCCTGCCTTTCATTTTATTTCCAATACCAATCCCTTCAAGAGCAAAAAATTCTTGGAGCATGGCAGTTAATCACCACAAAATCAAGCGGAAATTCCGGCAAAATTCAGGCGTTGGAGTTTCTAAATTTCAAAGGCGTGCCACTTGTTGGCGTTTATTTATCCAACGCTTATTTGGCTGGCGTGAACTTAAAAGGTGCAAATCTTCGGGGTGCGAATTTCACAAACGCCGATTTAAGTGGTGCACATTTTGAGGGTGCGGATTTAATGGGTGCGACTTTTCATGGGGCTTGGCTGGGTGATGCGCATTTTGAGGGTGCTCATAATCTAAGCGGCACAAGGTTTGTTAAAAGCGTTAACATCACGGCAGATCATACGACAGTCAGGTGGGTCAATTTAACGGGCGCAAATTTTGCTAGTGCTATTGTTGATAACACGATTTTTAAAGAAAGTTGGATACAGACTATTGAATCGCAAAGATCTAGCCCGTCAGCGACAGTTACCTTCTCTCCCGTTGGAACACCACAAGACGGAAAAATTTTCATAGAACTCGTAAAGAAGTAGCCACACCATCAATTGTGTATCTTGCGTGTGTTTTCCTCCCAGCAAAACGCAGATTTTCCACAACCTCCGCCACCGCAAAACCGAACGCCACGCACCTTCTTTTCAAAATTTGAACATCGGGGGCGGGTGCGAAGTTTCCGGCGGATATCCCTCATTTCATTCGTGCTATCCCACAAAAACTTCGCTTTCTGTTCCGCCAATCAACAAAACCGCTTCCACATTTTCACTCGCTACAATATATATAATAAACTTTTTTTTCTGCCCAAAAAGTTTGCAAAAAGTGCGTTTTTGTTATAGCACGCTATAACAAAAGTGATGTGTGTGATTTTCAGCAAAATGAAGAAGTCAATTACGATAAGGCTTCTTTCGATTTTGGAAAAAATATTTTTTTTCTTTTTTATTTTTGTTATACTGTACTAGTACAGTGATACAGTGGCAAAAAGTTGCCTTTGAATGTGCAAAACCGCCACATAAATTCAACGCATCACTTAAAAATTTTGCCTGAAATTCTGCTGCCGAAGTTTATCCAAACAATGCCGGAAATGATCATTCCAAG
>CANCKZ010000023.1 GCA_947378695.1 Rickettsiales bacterium | reverse complement strand
CAAATCTTGACCACTTCACACAATACACGGCAAAACTTCAACACGCAAAAAAAGAAAAAAATAAAATCACAATTGCTGTTATTGGAAAATACACCCATCACGCCGATGCTTATAAATCCATCTGCGAATCACTGGAACATTCGTGCGTTTCGTTTGGAAAATATCCCGAAATTGTGTGGATAGATTCCGAAGATTTCGATTCCAAAAACCCAACAATGGAAGACCTTAAAGGTGCAAATTGTGCTGTAATTCCGGGTGGATTTGGCTTCCGTGGCATTGAAGGCAAGGTTAAATGGGCAGAATTTTTACGCAAAAACAACATTCCAACCCTTGGAATTTGCCTTGGAATGCAGATTATGGTAACCGAATTTGCACGCAATCAACTGGGTATTGAAGGGGCTTGTTCGGCAGAATGGGCGGAGGCTGTTCCACGTGTAACACCTGTTAAACTTATTGACATTATTGAGCAGTTTGAAAAAGACGGGAAAATTGAAAAACGCACAAAAGAAACCCAGCTTGGCGGTACAATGAGGCTTGGCTCCTACACTGCCGAAATTGGGGATAAATCCACGCTTGCTTACAAAATTTACGGTGCAAAGTTTTCCGAAAGACACCGCCACCGCTACGAAGTTGACGCTTCATACAAGGCACAATTTGAAGAAAATGGTATGAAATTTTCCGTCATTTCACAAGATAACCTTCCGGAAATTGTTGAAATTCCATCGCACAAATTCTTCATAGGCGTACAATTTCACCCTGAATTTCAATCAACATTTTTCAAACCATCGCCAATATTCAAAGCATTAATTGAAAATGCGTTGTAGGAATTAGGAAAAATACGGATAAAATGCACCAAGTGTGTGTTTTTCCGAATATTTTTCACAATTTGGCGAAGCAAAAACGCCCGCTTTTTGGTTTATTACGATTTCCGTTGGCATTTGTGTTAAAACCATTGCCGGCTGCGTGAATTTTGGTGCAACAATTTTTCCACAAAGAAATGTGCCGTCAGCAGATTGTGCAAAAACCCTTATTGAATCAAGCTTTTTCAGAACTTCAAACGCCTCGCAATTTGTTTGATGAAACGCCAAAATGTGGCATTCATCTTGCGAAAGTTTTGCAAAAGCATCGTGAATTTCCGCCATTTCAACATCTTTTTGCATTAAATAATATTGGAAAATCGACGATTTTGAAACATCGCAAGTGGAAATGAGACGAAGGTCTTGCTCCAAAAAATTCGCCGATGCAATTACGCCACGCCAAGTGTTGAAGAGAAATTTCGCTGAATTTTGCAAATCCCCACTCAACTTTAAAACATTGGATACCACCTCAAATTCACGGTCAGGCTTAATGTGAAGTTGGAAATCTGTGGCATTTTTTGCGTGGGAATCCTTGAAAATCTTCACTTTTTCAACAACGGCGAACCTTTTTTTGAAAAGCTCAACAATTTTTTCATCAAGTGCGTCAATTTCCGTGCGTAAATTTTGCAATTCCTTCATTTTTTTCCAACCCAGTTAGACTTAAAATCAAAATTCCGATAATCCTGTGCAAGTGAAACCGGTGCGTAGACAACCTCGCCCTTTATTGCATCGTAGTGAACCTCAACATTTCCGGTTAGTGGGAAATCTTTCCTCAATGGAAATCCTTCAAAGTTGTAATCGGTCAAAATGCGGCGAAGATCTTTGCTGTTTGCAAAAACAATGCCATACATATCGTAAGTTTCCCTTTCAAACCAGCAGGCACTTTCGTAAATGCTATCAACCGTGTGAATTTGCTCGCCTTCTTCAAGTTGCACAACTATGCGAATTCTTTGATTTTTTGTGATAGAAAGCAAGTGATATACAACTTCAAATGGCTTTTGATTAGCAGGATAATGCACGCCGCAAACATCAATTAGTATTTGAAATTCTCCCGCATCTTTGAGGAAATCAAGAAAGTGGTGAATTTGCGTTGGCTGTGCGTAATATACTGTTGTTTCGTCAAATTCTGTAACAATTTTGCAGTCACTAAAAAATGGACTATTTTTCAAGAAATTTTCAATCATTGTAAAATAAACTAATTATTCATCTGTATCACTTTTAATATAGTCTTTAAGATAGCTTGAACGCACTGGGTGACGCAACTTTCTTAAAGCCTTTGCTTCAATTTGCCTAACCCTTTCTCTGGTAACATCAAACTGTTCGCCAACTTCTTCAAGAGTGTGATCCCTGTTCATATCAATACCAAAACGCATACGAAGAACTCTTTCTTCACGAAGTGTGAGTTCTGAAAGCAGTTTGCGTGTCAATTTTTTAAGATCCTTTTCCAAGGCAGCTTGAAATGGCGATGTTGAGGTTTTGTCTTCAATGAAATCGCCAAATGTGTTGTCGTTATCGTGACCAATTGGTGCCTCTAAACTTACGGGATCCGTCACAATTCGTTGCATTTTTGCAATTTTTTCAGGTGGAACGCACATTTTTTTTGCAATTTCTTTAACAGTTGGTTCGCGGTCAAGTTTTTTACGAAGATCACGAATAATCTTATTCATTTTCGAGACATCATCAACCATATGCACCGGAATCCTTATAAGCCTTCCTTGGTCAATGGCAGCACGGTTAATGGCTTGCTTAATCCACCATGTTGCATAAGTTGAAAACTTACAACCACGACGATACTCAAATTTATCAACGGCTTTAATAAGACCCATGTTCCCCTCTTGAACTAAATCCAAGAACGACACATTCTTACTTCCGTAACGCTTAACAATGGAAATTACAAGCCTTAGGTTGGCTTCGATCATTTCTTTTTTTGCTTTTTGAGTCTCCCTAGAATTCTTTTGCACAGAGGCGACAAGGGCTTTGAAATCTGCAATTTCAATAATTGTGTGTTTGTTTTTGATAAAAGCAATGCGTTCGGAAATGTTTTCAAGCTTTTCCTTGTTTTTCGCAACAGCATTTTCAATTGCCTTTGTAGAGGATTTCACCAAACCTTCAAGCCATTTTGAACCATCAATGCCGTCTGCTAAAATTTTGGAAAAAATCACATCTCTTTTAATTCCAGCACTTTCAAAAAGCTCAATAATCTCTTTTTCAATATCAATAATTGATTTGTTAATCTCAATAATTTCAGCAGAAATTTCACCAATAATGTTTTGATTCAAACGAATTGCCTTAACTTCGTCATAAACATCGTTTAGCAGGAGTAAAATTTTTGGAGCAGCAATATCCCCAGAATTCAACTTAACTGTGTTCAAAACCTTTTGAATTTTTTCAATCGCCCTTCCAAGACAAGTTATTACATGTTGAGTCAACGCCCTTTCCATTACACTAACGGAAATTGTGCCTTCATTTTCAAGTTGAGCAATAGTTTCATCGATTTCCTCGAAATCTTCGGAATCGAAATCCTCGGAATCAACATCTTCATCAACTTCAACATCACCTTCTTTTGCGGCAAAGGCATCATCAATTGCGTGCAAATCACGATACAAAGCATCAACTTCAATAACATCTCTCAATAAAATTTGCCCGTTCACGATTTCATCATAAAGACCAATAATTTTATTCAAAGCGTGTGGAATTTTCAATGTTGATTGCAAAATGCCGTTTTTTCCGTCCTCAATTCTTTTAGCAATGTTAATTTCACTTTCTTTGGTAAGAAGTGGAATGTTGCTCATTTTTGTCATATACAAGTTCGTCGCATTCTGCGTTGCACCCGTAAGAACTTCGTCTTCTGCTTTTTCCTCAACTTCAACGCCGTCCGGTTCAATTGCTGATGAAGGTGGTTTTGCCGTTTTCAGAACGGTAATGTCGAAGTCCTCCAACAGTGAAATAACGGTTGTGTATGTGTCCTCGTTACAATTCACAGGAAGTGCCTTGTTAAGGTCGTCATATGTAATATAGCCATCGGTTTTGCCAAGTTCTATCAATGGTTTAATGTATTTCAAGATTGAATCAGGGTCCTGTTCAGTGGAGACTTCGCTTGCGATATTTTTGCTGGTGATTTTTTTTGACATAACTTTAAAAGATCTTTCACTAACAACTTAGTCTTGAAATAATAAAAGTCAAATACTAAATAACCTCAATCTTCTGATTTTTATAAACAAGGATATACAAAAATCCATCGGTGTAAATCTTCTTTGCTTTTTCCCCTGCATCAAAGCCCTTTCCAACGAAAATATCGCCACGAATTTTCCCTTTAATTGCGGAACCGGTATCTTGCGAAAACATCACTTGCGATTTTCCTTCCATATCAAGATAAAGCATTAATCCGTATGGAATAAACTTGTTATCAACAGCCAAAGACCTTCCATCGACCAACTCTGAACCGTGTGCCCCAAGAACGGATTTATCGTGGTTTTCCTCAAAGAATATATATGATTTGTTTGTATTCATAATTTCGTTTGCAACCCGTGGGTTGTGACGCAAAAACTCCCTTGCATCTTCGCCACGCTTAATATATTTTTTTTCCGTCATATACTTCCCAATTGAAGCGTATGGTTGATTATTCTTCGCAGAAAATTTTACATGAGCCTGCCCACCCTCACGCAAATTCAACACACCACTTCCTTGAATGTGAAGGAAGAAAAGATCGACATAATCATCTACCCAGAAAATTTCCAACCCTTTACCTTCAAGTGCACCATTGGCAATCTCCTCCCTTGTGAAGTGTGGGGAATTGAGGTTGTAGTCTTTTGGTTTTTTATAAATGGGATACCTATACTTTCCACCCCTTTCACGACTAGCATTCAACATTGGGTAATAATACCCCGTAAATGTTCCATGGGTTTTGCCGGCTTCGTCGTCGCCAATCATGTATGGAATGAAGTTGTGGACAAAAAATGAGGCAATATCCGCTTCGTTTTTATCCTTCAACAATTCAAGCTCCTTGCAAATTTCCTTTAAGTTTCCAACATTTCCAATTTGCACAAACGCAGATTTCACCGGCGTTGAATCACTTTGAGACCTAACCTTCTTACAAACCGAAAGATACCCATTAACCACACCACTCCAATCCTCACGAATTACACCGTGCATTGTTGCCCAATTGGACTGCACCATATAAACACCATCTTTATAGAAAAAATCTTGATTAATATTTTCTGCCTGCAAAACGCTTTTCTGGATTTTCTTCACAACATTTTCAGTGCTTGATGTAAGGCTTTGGTTGTTTTCACGAAGGACTAAATATTGTGCAAGGTCAATGTAATCGGCGTTGCGAGTCATAACAATTCTGTTGATAGGATCGCCGCTTTTGTGAATAATATCATCTGTGATTATTTCGTTTTTATTATACACAATTTCGTTGACATTTTCACTTCCCACTTGTGCAAATGATGCAAAGGAGAACACAAAACCAAACAATATTTGAAATATCATTTTTCAACTTTTAATTAGATATTGTTCTTAATAAATCGCATTTTTTTATTTTGCAAGATATTTCTTGACTTTTGCTTTTGACGGAAAAGACAATATAAATGTATATTTTATGAAGTCGATGTCCTACAATCAACACCCAAGGGCAAGAATTGCCGTTATAGATGGTCTTCGCACACCTTTCATCAAAGCTGGTGGCTCGCTTTCAAGCACAACAGCAGTTGAACTTGGCGTTGCAATTACAAACGAAATAGCAACACGCTACCCATTTATCAGAAAACACATTGCGGAATTTATCACGGGAAATACCGCTCAACCTGCTAATTCTGCTAACATTTCAAGGGTAATTGCCCTTCAATCAGGCTTTGATAAATCAATTCCAGCGTTCACAGTTCACAGAAATTGTGCATCAGGAATGGAAGCAGTTTCGCAAGCTGTTACCAAAATTCGTGCGAACGATGGTCACCTATACTACTCCCTCGGTGTTGAATCTATGAGCAACATTCCCTTAATATTCCAAAGGGAAACTCAATCAATTTTTGAAAGTATTTTTAAATCACGAACATTTGGCGAAAGGATTGCAAACATTTTGAAATTTCGTCCACGACACTTCACCCCGGAAATTGGTATTAAACTTGGATTGACAGACCCTGTCTGCAACTTAATAATGGGACTTACCGCCGAAAACATTGCAAACGATTTTGCCATTTCAAGGCAAGAACAGGACGATTTTTCCGCAAGAAGCCACAACCTAGCAGAATACGCAACCGCTGGCGATGTTTTTGCCAATGAAATTGCACCAATATTTTCCAAACAAACAAAAACAATAATTTCAAACGACGACGGCATTCGCAACAACCAAACGCCGTCTGCTCTTGCAAAATTGAAGCCATTTTTCGAAAAAAACAATGGAACTGTTACGGTTGGAAATTCATCTCAAATTACAGATGGTGCTTGTGGGCTAATTCTTGCGTCGGAAGAATTCACGAAAAAACTTGGCATAACACCACTTGGATACATCAAAGACTTCGCATACGCAGGTTGTGATAACACAAGAATGGGTCTTGGCCCTGTTTTTTCAACAAACAAAGCTCTGCGTAAAAACAATATGTCTCTTTCAGATTTTGACATATTCGAACTTAACGAAGCCTTCGCAGCACAGGCAATTGGTTGCATAAAAGCAATGGATTCGCAAGCATTTTTTGACAAACACCTTAATGGAAATCAAAAACTTGGTGAAATTGATATAAACAAGCTAAACCTTAACGGCGGAGCAATCGCACTTGGTCACCCCGTTGGTGCAACCGGTGCAAGAATTATTCTTCATACACTAAAAGAATTGAAACGCAAAGATTTACAAAACGGACTTGCAACCCTTTGTATTGGAGGAGGTCAAGGAGCAACATTTATTTTGGAAAGCAAATGAATAACGAACACATCGAAGAAACAACATACGCAGACGACTTCACTTACATATCCTGCATAAAAAACGGTCGTAATTTGCATGTAATTTTTAACAACCAATCATCGTCGGTAAATGTATTGTGTGCTCAAACAATATTTGAACTTAGCACGGTCATTTCCAATGCCTCAATGGATAAATCCATTTCCGCAGTTGTGTTTCAATCTGCAAAAGAGGACTGCTTCATCGCAGGTGCTGATATCAACGAAATTAAAACAATATCCAGTGTGCCAGATGCCTACGCCAAAGCAACGATGGGACAAGGCGTTATTAACAAAATTGCAAAGCTTAAAATTCCAACATACGCCGTAATTAATGGTGCTTGTATGGGTGGAGGTCTTGAACTTGCACTTGCTTGCGATTTCAGAATTGCAACAACAAACCCAAAAACAAAACTTGCACTTCCGGAAGTGAACCTTGGTTTTATACCCGGATTCGGCGGAACTCAACGCTTGCCAAGAATTGTCGGCATTGCAAATGCTTTGGATCTAATCCTGACGGGAAAATCAATCGACGGAAAAAAAGCAAAAAAAATGAAGCTTGTGCACGAACTTTGTCACAACAACATGGTTCCGGAGGTTCTTGCCAAAATGCAAAAGGAAATTGCCCGCTCTGCTAAGGATTACATCAATAAAAACAAATACAAACTAACATTTGTTGAAAAAAATTTCCCAAGTATGGTTTTCAGTGTTGCGAAAAAATCTGTTATCAAAAAAACAAAAGGATTCTACCCCGCACCACTCGCAGCAATTTCAGTTCTGCAAAAAACTCTTAATGTGAAAATTGATAAGGGTCTTGAAATTGAAGCAAATGCTTTTGCCGAGCTTGCATTTTCTGATATATCCAAAAACCTTGTTTCGCTATTTTTCACAAACGAGGCGCTAAAAAAAGAATACACAAGCAAAGTTGCACCAATTGAAACGGCAGCTGTTATTGGAAGTGGCGTTATGGGTGGTGGAATTGCGTTTTTACTGAACTCAAACGAAATTCAAGTTCGAATGAAAGATGTCACACAAAATGCCATAATTCTTGGTTTCAGGCAAATTGGCGATTATTACAAATCCCTTGTGAAATCAAGGAAAATTACACAATCGCAAGCCGATATCAACATTGCACGAGTAACTTCCACAACAAAAATGAATGGAATTTCAGCGTGCGATATTATTATTGAGGCCGTTGTTGAGGATATCACAATTAAGCATTCCGTTTTGCAAGAGCTTGAAAGAAAAATAAAAAAAAATGCGATTATCGCAACAAATACATCGTCTTTGAGGGTATCCGAAATTGCCGAACCCCTGCTTCGTAAGGAAAATGTTGTTGGTATGCACTTTTTCAACCCAGTGAACAAAATGCCACTTGTGGAGGTTGTCTCTACTGAATTTTCAAGCGAAGAAGCAATTGCAAAGGTTATGCAACTTGCAAGAAAATGCGGAAAAGTTGCAATTCCAGTTGGCGATTGCAGTGGCTTTGTTGTGAACAGAATTCTTCTTCCATTCATGAACGAGGCACTGTTTTGCCTTGAAGAATGCGGAGACATCAAGCAAATTGACGAAGCCTTGAAAGAGTTTGGAATGCCAATGGGTGCTTTTGAATTGGCGGACGAAATTGGTATTGATGTTTGCTACAAAGTGGCAAAAATTCTTCACACATCATATGGCGACAGAATGAAGCCGTCAATCACACTTGATAACGCCTTCAGAAACCTAAGGCTTCTTGGTAAAAAAGGTGGCGAGGGTTTTTATAAAAACGAAAAGCCAAACCCTAAGCTTAAAACAAAAAGAATAAGGAAGCTTCCAAACAATAAAATTCTTGAAAGAACAATATTGATAATGATTAACGAAGCTTCAAGAGTTCTTGAAGAAGGTTATGTAAAAAACCCGCACTACCTTGACATGGCAATGATTATGGGAGCAGGCTTCCCCGCTTTCCGTGGTGGAATTTTGAAATACGCCGATTCCCTTGGAACAAGAGTCGTCCACGACAAACTTGTAAGACTAACCGAAAAACACACAAGGTTTGAGCCATCAAAACTTCTATCACTTCTTGCAAGAAGTAACGCAAAATTTTATGATTCTTTTGACTTATGAACACATTTGAAATGGCATCGCTAATGCTTACAATTTTAGCATTCATAACATTGATAACACTATACAACCGCCTTTCTGGTTGGATACTATTCATAACAGTCAACTCCGTTTTCTGGGCATTCCTCCCAAATGCACTATACGCAACAATCCCCCTGTCGCTAATGTTGCTACTTCCTGAAATAAGAAAGTTCACAATAAGCCTTCTTTTGTTGAAGATAATTCGCGCGAAGAACCTTTTGCCACAAATTTCAGAAACGGAGGAAATTGCTCTTAATGCGGGAACTGTGTGGGTTGAAGGTGAGTTTTTCACAGGAAAACCCGACTTTGCACGCATAATAAAAGAACCATACAGTGAAATTTCACAGGAAGAACACAACTTCCTTAATAACGAAGTTGAAGAACTTTGCAACATGGTTACGGATCAACAAATTCAAGATCTCCAAGAT
>CANCKZ010000022.1 GCA_947378695.1 Rickettsiales bacterium | reverse complement strand
CAAGAAGGCAGGTCTCACGCAACGATATCCTCTGGAAATACGGGTGCTTTGATGAGCCTTTCCAAGCTTTACTATCGCACAATTGAGGAAATCACTCGCCCAGCAATTTGCACGGTAATTCCGTCGGTTCAATCTGTTTCCGTTTTGCTAGATATGGGTGCAAACACCGAATGCTCACCGCAAAACTTCCTTGAATTTGGAATTATGGGTTCTGCATTTTTGAAATGTGCTTTTAATATTGAAAACCCAACAGTTGGAATTTTGAACATTGGAACGGAGGAAAACAAAGGCACGGCACTTGTTCAGGAGGCTTACGCTTTGTTTCAAAACTCGCCATTAGCAAAAAATTTCACGGGATTCATCGAAGGCGACACTCTTCACAATGGAAAAACAAATGTGATAGTCACAGACGGTTTTACCGGAAATATTGTTTTGAAAGCGATGGAAGGCTCGGGAAAGACTATGAAATTTTTCTTGAAAAAATATTTAATGTCATCAATTTTAGGGAAAATTGCCGTTGCAATCGCCTACCCTTGCTTCAAGAAAATACACAAAAAGATTGATCCAAACAACTACAACGGAGCAATGTTCCTTGGGCTGAATGGAATAACGGTGAAAAGTCACGGTTCAAGTAATTCCAAAGGTTTTGCAAACGCAATAACAACAACTTGCAACTTGGTTGAATCTGGTATTAACGAGCAACTTCGCCGAGAAATCCACGCAATTCATGAAGAGCACAACGCAGAATCAACACAAACAAACGAAACAAATAATGATGCACAAAATGCAAAACAGTGAAGACTTCCAAAAGCCACGAGGCACGCAGGATATTGATTGGTCAAATTTTCGCCACGATATTCTCAACCCCACAGGCATTACGCAAGTTTTTTGAAATAATTATGCTACAATTTTTCAGCGTAAAAAGCTACACACAAACGAACGAAACAAATAATGATGCACAAAATGCAAAATAGTGAAGACTTCCAAAAGCCACGAGGCACGCAGGATATTTTCCTTGCAAGCTACGATAAATTCGAGACAATTATAAATTGTGCCTCCGCAGTTGGAAAATTGCACAATTTCAACACAATTCGCACGCCAACATTTGAAAATGTTGAACTTTTTGAGCGAAACATCGGGGAAACATCGGACGCTGTCTCCAAAGAACTTTACCGTTTTCAAGATGGTGGAAATCGCCACCTTGCACTCAGACCCGAATTCACCGCAGGAATTGTTCGTGCGTTTTTGGAAAATCACGAATTACACTCACACCCAGCCCCACTTCGTTTGTTTTCATGGGGGCAAATTTTCCGCTACGACCGTCCAAAAAAAGGCAGATACCGTGAGTTTCACCAAATAAATTTCGAATGTTTCAACGAAAATTCAGATGTCATTGCCTTTGCGGTTGCAATTGAAATTCTGCAAAACCTTGAAGTTCTTGGCAAAGTGAAGCTTTTGTTGAACTATCTTGGCGATGCAAAAGTGCCATATACCCTTGCCGTGAAGGAGTATTTCGCAAAACATTTTGAACAACTTTCGGAAACAAGCAAGGTTAGACTTGAAAAAAACCCTCTTCGCATTTTGGATAGCAAAGAAAAACAAGACATCGCCCTTCTTGCTGGCGTGCCAAAAATCTCGGATTTTCACTCAGAGCATGATAAAATTGCCCTTGAAAAAATCGTAAAATTCCTTACAGGGGTTGAAAATCTTCAATTCGAGATTGACGAAAACCTTGTTCGTGGTCTGGACTATTACACCGGCGTAATTTTCGAATTTGTTGCACCAATTTCAGAAAATGGCGAAAATTTAGCGGTTCTTGGCGGCGGAAGATATGACGCACTTGTTTCACAAATGGGCGGAAAACAGACGAACGCAATTGGTTTTGGTGGCGGAATTGAAAGACTTATGCTTCTTTTGGATTCCACGCCGGCAAATCAGCAAATTTTCCTCATAACAACGCAGGAATTTGACGCTTTTGCGGTTATAAATCGCCTCAAAAACGACTACCAAAACGCCTCGTTTCAAGAAATTTGCGTTGAGAAAAACAAAATTGGCAAAACTCTTCAAAAACTTTCAGCAATAGAAAACTCGTTTGCAATTGTAATTGGCGAAAGGGAATTGGAGGCAAAAACCGCCACATTAAAAAACCTTAACCAAAATCAAGAAGTGGCGACAATTGTTCTGTAATTTTTTCATTGATTTTTAATATTTGCCGATTTACTCCATATTCAACAAAAAACAGATATGCTTAAAACACAAAGTTCATTCCTTAAAAGAAGATATCGCAAGGCGTTGATTTTCCAATCTTTTTCAATGTTTGCGGCGTTATTTTGCTTTTTTATCCTTGGCATTTTCCTATTTTCAATAACGAAGAACGCCATTTTACCACTGAAAACCGTTGAAATTTACTACAATTCCAACCTTGAAGAGTTTATCAGTAAAAATGTTGAGCATAACAAAGTTGAAAACTTCTTCCCAAAATCTATTAAATACGACAAACGCTCCAACCCAGAATTCTGGACTCCCGTAAAATATGATTTCAAAAAATATGTGCTGAAAAACACATCAAATCACGAAGAATTTACGCAGGATTACAACAAAATTATTGCATACGCAAAGCAAAATCACACACTGAAAACAGGCTTTAATTGGAGTTTCTTCCAAAACAATAACTCAATATACCCCGAAGTTGCCGGCATTAAAGGTGCAACGATTGGCTCGCTTTATGTCCTTTTGATATTCATAATTTTAACCGTTCCAGCCGGAATTTTAGTGGGGCTGTATATCTCCGAGTTCCTAAATCAAGGCAAAATGAAGTCAATTTTGAAAATTAACATTCAAAATCTTGCGTCAATTCCTTCCATTATTTACGGCATAATTGTGCTGAATATTTTCGTCAATATCTTCGAATTTAACAGAGCCTCCGCCCTCATCGGTGGAATAGCACTCACCCTGTTAATCCTTCCAATGGTGATAATGATAACCTACAACGCCGCCTCAATGGTTCCACAAGGATACAAAGACTCCGCATTATCACTAGGTTTAAGCAATGTTCAGGCAACATTTATCGTAACCCTACCCCTTTCAATGCCACGAATTATCACAGGAATTCTTCTTGCAATTGCACGGGCAGCCGGCGAAACCGCACCATTAATCATCATTGGAATGGCATTTTTTTCAAGCTCAACGCCAAAATCCATCATAAACGAATCAACAACAACACTGCCACTGCAAATTTTCCTTTGTTCAAGCGACCCCCCAGAAGCCTTCATCGAATACGCCTCCGCAGGAATTATGGTTTTCATAATTTTCCTCACAATAATCAACTTTTTCGTGCATATAATTCGCAGCAGATTGCAAAGAACCTAAAATTTTGTGTTTTTTGCGGTCGCATTTGCATTTGTTATGCGTGAAATCTCACTTTTTGCGTTGGTAAATATGTCGATCAGCGAAATTTGACCAGAATAGTTGGAAAAAATCGTAGTATTTCCCGAATTTTCCAAAATAAGGTCATGTACCGCCTTGTTGTGCAGAGGAATCGCGTTTTGATACTCAAAATGATAAGATTCCACAATTTCCACGCCAAAAAAGCTCAAAAACCACTCGTCAACCTGTGTTTTTGTCCAATTTTTGTAAAAAACGGAGTAGGAAGTGTATTTTTCCTCAAAAGCGGACGAATTAAACAGCACACCCAGAACGCCGTCTAAATTATTCGAAAGACACCCAATGCCGTCAAGGTTAATCGCCGTTTTTGTGAAAATTGTTGCAACGCAAAGGCTTTGATAGGTGATATTTTTGCATAATTTCGCCAAATTTTCCGGCACACCCTCAACATTCGCCACGCAATACGCCGGAATTGTGATAAAATTGCGTGAATTTTCGTCAATTTTCGTCATTTTACTGCCAAAAACGATATTTTCACGCAAATCCCCCGCAAGTGCATCAATTAAGGACTGAAAACCACCATCTGGGCGAATTATCAGCGGTTTTCGTTGTTTTTGACGCTTTTTTGCAAGAAATTTCGCCAAAATTGAGTAAATCGCACGATTTTGAGTAAAATATAGCGATTTCAACGCCGTTTCGTGCAAATCATCAATACTACACGCAAAAATGCCGTTGACAAGTGCCTGAATTTGAACATTTGCGGTCGTTTTCCCAAAATGGTGGCGTGAAAAATCACCCAAAGAGGCATAAGCCCCCTTCCTTTGGCGGAAAATGCTGAGGATAACCTCGCAAAATTGGGTGAAATTGGGTGAAATTTTGCAAATTTTCCCATTTTTGAGTAAAAATCGCCCGTTTTTCACGGAAATAAGGGTTTTTACGCGCAAAAAGTGCAAAACCTCTTCAAGTTCGGGTGAAAGTCGGGCTAGGTGGGGTCCGTGGTGGATTTTCCCGTGCTTCGTGTTTTGAGTCGCAACCACGCCGCCGCATCGATTTTCCGCCTCGTGAATTGTGAATTTCAAGCCCGCACGCTTCGCAAAAAAGCCAAGTGCAAGCCCAGAAACCCCGCCGCCAACAATGTTTATGTGCATTAATTGTGTTTTTCGCATTCAAGCATCGTTTTCGAGTTTCGCGAAATTGAGCAAGTTCTGAAACGAGATTCCTGCTGCGATATTGCGAATTTTCCGGTCATTTCGCCAAAATTTTGCACGGTCACAGGTGTGAAATCGTGGGCGAATTCTGGAAGGGTTGCCCTCATTTTTTTTGCAATTGTGCGAATGATTTCCTCGTCATTTTTTGCTTCAAGAGGCGATTCCACGGCCTTAATTGTGTGCTGAATTTTGCCCTCGTTGTTGATGTAGCTTGCGAATTTTTCCGTGTAAGCTTCGCTTGGAAGGATAACATCGGCAAATTTAATCGCTTTATCAGCATGCGTGCCTTGATATATCACGAAAGATTTGCGGATTTTCTCAAAATCGATGTCATCACTGCCAAGCAAAAATGTTGTGGTAACCTCCTGTTTTTGAATTTTTTCGTAAATTTCGGCAATTCCGCCATCGTTTGTAAAGCCAAAATCAAGACCAGCCACCGCCGAGCCCGTTTGGTGGAGCAAATTGAAGGCATTTTCGCCCATTTTTTCGCCAATTTCAAGGCAAATTTTGTGGACAGCATAGCCATCCTTTTCCACAAGTGCGTTTCGACCGACCAAAATCGCCGATTTTTCGCCGAAAACCTCCGGAAATTTGCCAGCAAGAATGTCACTCAAAAGCGATTTTTCACTGCCAATGTGTGTGAATTTATAGTTTGCGTTGAATTTTTCACCCACAACAAACACTTTGCAACCGTTTTTCACCGCTTTTAAAATGCGAGAATTCAACAACGGAGCCTCAAAACGGACATCAGAATTCACAATTAACAGCATTTTCAGGCTCTCAAATTCCGCAATTGGCGTGTTTAAAAGGTAGTTTTTGCGTTGGTTTGTCAGAATTTTTGCACCGTCCTCGTTAATTTCTGTGTAATTACTGTGCAATGTGTTGAGGAGTTTTTTTATCGCAAAAAGGCTTTCAGCATCAGTGAATTTCCCTGCTATTGCACAAACTTTTTCGCCAGAAAGTGACAGTTTTTCCGCTACAAGTTCGATGGCATCACTCCAAGACGATGGTGTGAATGTGCCATTTTTCTTGATGTACGGCTTGTCAATTCGTTGAACTGAAAGACCATCGCACGAAAAACGGGAGCGATCCGAAAGCCATTCCTCGTTGATTTCCTCGTTCAAAAGTGGCAGAATTCGCACAACTTTATTGCCTTTGGAATCGATGCGAATTGCAGATCCAAGGGAATCCATAACATCAATTGACGGCGTTTTTGTCAATTCCCAAGAGCGATATGTGAAGGCGTAAGGCTTTGCGGTTAAGGCACCAACCGGGCAAAGATCGATGATATTTCCCGAAAGTTCGCTTGTAATATTCTTGTTCAAAAATGTAGCAACTTCCGTGTCATTTCCACGGTGAAACGAACCAATTTCCGATGTTCCGGCAACTTCTTCCATGAACCGAACGCAACGCATGCAGTGAATGCAGCGGGTCATTGCGGTTTTGATGAGTGGTCCCATAGATTTTTCTTCAACAGCGCGCTTTTGTTCATCGAATTTTGAAGAACACGAGCCATATTTCACGGATTGATCCTGTAAATCGCACTCACCGCCTTGGTCGCAAACTGGGCAATCAAGTGGGTGATTTGCAAGCAAGAATTGCATAACATTTTTGCGAGCCTCCTTTGTCATGTTGCTTTCGGTGTTCACAATCATGCCTTCGGCAACATTTATCGCACACGAAGCCTGTGGTTTTGGTGGTCCCGGTTGAATTTCAACAAGGCACATGCGGCAATTTCCTGCGACGGAAAGGCGGTCGTGATAGCAAAAGTGCGGAACTTCAACCGCCGCAACATCACGGCAAGCTTGCAGAACGGTTAGTCCTTTTTGAATATGGTGTTCAGTGCCATTTATGGTGATTTTTACCGTGTTTTCAGACATCATTTAATGCAGTTAAGTTGCTGTCAATTTCGTTAAGTTTATGATTTGCCAAAAATTGTTTGTCAAGGGGTATTAAGTGATAAGATTCCAAGTATCCACCAAAACCAATTGCATCTGGGCTTTTTACCTCTTTCAAAAACTTTCTTAAATCTTCATTATTTTGCAACGAGTGATTTTTGAAGTATAAAAACAAAGGTCGAGCAATCTTGTATTGTCCTGTTGAAATTGAGTAGTTGCTTGGGCTGACCTCATTGATTTTAACGGCGTGAAGCGATGCCTTGTTTTCCATGTAGTGTGAATATCCAAAAATGCCAATCGAACCCTTACGAAGCGAGATTTTATGCACAACAAATGTATCATTTTCACCAGATTCAATAAACTTACCATCGTTTCGAATTAACGCGCAGCCTTGCTCCACTTTTGAACCATATTTTGCTTTAAATTCAGGCAATTTCGAACAATATTGAACAAGTGCAATGTGTGTGAAGGAGTCACGAGTTCCAGATGTTGATGGCGGGCCGTAAATGATAATTTCAATATCCGGCAACGATGGATTGATTTGACTCCATTTTTCATACGGATTTTTGACAATTTTGCCATCAATAAGAACTTCCCTTGCAAAGGCTTTGAAAATGTCTTCGTCCGTCAACGATCTTATCAATTCCAAGCGTTGATTATTCGAGTGCATGGCAATGATTATGGCATCAAGACCAATTGGAATGGACTTATACGAAACATTGTTTTTCATGCAACGAACTTGTTCAGATTCCTTAATTGGGCGTGAGGCATTGACGATATCGGGTGAATTTGTGCCGTTGCCGTTGCAAAATGCGGAAAAACCCCCGCCAGTGCCAACCGCTTCAACAATTGGTGCTTGAATGTTTGTTTTATAGGCAAACTCTTCCGCAAGAACCGTTGCGAATGGGTAGACAGTGGAAGAGCCACTCATTAAAATTGCAGCATTACAATTAACCGATATAACAAATGCGATGAAGGGGGCGATGAAGTTCATAACTGTTATTTTTTTACAAATGTACTGATAAGATTTTCAAGACTAATTGCCGACTGCGTGTAGATAATCTCTTTTCCAGATTCAAGATATTTCTCATCAGCACCGGGAATTATTCCAAGATATTTCCCGCCTAAAATTCCGGAAGTTCTAATTGCGGCGGTGGAATCTGTGGGAATTTTGATTTCACTTGAAACTTGCATAACAACTTTAACATCGTAAGTTGTGGGATCGATTGCAATATCAACAACGGAGCCAACCTTGTAACCGGAAATTTTGACATCAGAGCCAATTGATATGCCGTCGATATCGTTAAATTTTGCGTAAAATTCTTGCACATTTTCAGCATCAACAGAATTTTTTTTCACGGAAAGTGCAATGTATGAGGCAAATGCGATGAAGATTATTATTGCGATAACTGAAATTACGCCTTCAACAACTCTTCCCGATTTTATTCCTTTCGAAAATATTTTGAACATATATAAATAATTCTTACTAAAATTTCTTGACAAAGAATTAAGACACAATTTTTAATTGCAAGATTTTTCTATACAAATGAAACAAGAAATTAAACTATTGGGTGTGAATATTGACCACATCGCCACAATTCGCAACGCAAGAGACAGCTCATTCCCAAATCTTACTCGTGCAGTGGAAATAATTAATAATTGCAAAGGCGTTGAACTTATCACAATTCACCTTCGTGAAGACAGGCGACACATTCGCGATGCCGATGTTGTGCTTTTGTGTGGGGAATCTCCCATTAAAATTAACCTTGAAATGGCTTGCACGCAGGAAATGGTTGATATTGCACTGGCAAACAAGCCTTATTCAGTGTGCCTTGTTCCTGAAAAACGAGAGGAAATGACAACGGAATCCGGGCTGGATATAATCACGCACAGAGGGAAGGTGGAAAATTGCATTAAGCAACTTAAAGAAGCTGGAATTATTGTTTCGCTTTTCCTTGATGCAAACGAGGAAGCAATTCACCTTGCAAAAGAACTTGCTGCTGATGTTATCGAAATTCACACGGGGAAATATGCAAACACAACAGGTATTCACCAACAGGAAGAACTTGAAGAAATAACCCAAATTGCAAAATTAATTGCAAAACTTGGAATGCAATGCCATGCGGGACACGGCTTGACATATAAAAATGTTGTGAAGCTTGCAAAAATTGACGAAATTGAGCTTTTCAATATTGGACACTTCCTTATTGGCGAAGCAATTTATTCAGGATTGGAGAAATCCGTGAACAAGATGTATGATGTAATTAACGCTTAGTAGGCTAGATATTTGGCAAAGTTGATGATAAACCCAAGCAACGCTTTGCCAAAGATTACAATCATCGTAACAAGCAAAATTCCTGAAATGCCGATGAAATACCCAATGCCAACAAGAATTCCGTCTGTTAAAACTACACCAAGAGCAATAACAAAAATTGATATTGAAGGCAGATAGTTCGTTCCGGGAAATGGCAGTGCAATTAAAGTGCACATTATTAGCATGAAAAAGGCGTGAACTTTGGTCATTTGTGGGTCAATCATCCACTTCATGCGTCCGCCTCGTGAAATTTTCGCAAGAATTGTTATGATGATAGTAGATTTCAACACAATGGTTTTAAGGGAATCGATTTTAAAGGAAATTTTGCGAACTTTTTCCGGAATTGCAACAATTTTCCTTCCAACAAGTGCGTTTAGAATGAAAACAAAAACAGGAATTGAAAGCATTGTTGGCATTCCGGGCGGATACGGAATTGGCAAAATTAGTGGAAACACGGCAATTGCGATTAGTGTGAACTGGGAATATTTGCTTATGATATCAAGGATATCACCAAATTTTACACGCCAAACCCCGTTTTCTTTGTATGAAATATTACGAAGGATTATCAAAAACATTCGCACAAATACCATTGCATTGCGTTTGCGTTTTTCAAGCTTCCCCTTCACCTTGTGGGTTACATATAGAATAGATCCTCTCAC
>CANCKZ010000021.1 GCA_947378695.1 Rickettsiales bacterium | reverse complement strand
GTGGTAACGGGCAAGGATATCACACTGAACATATGAAAAAACATGCCCCATGTGAAGGTATCCCGAAACGGTTGGTGGCGGGGTATCAACTGAAAATTCGTTTTGCGATTTTTGATATTTATAAACCGCAAGTGCGTCCCATTTTTTGTGGATTTCCGTTTCGTTTTGAAGTTCAAAGAATTTTGTGATTTCTGTCATTTTCTACTATGATAATTCTTCGTGAAGGAAAATCATAGTAGTGGAAATGTCAATTAAAATGCGAAAGAAAGACCAAGTTTTGTAATAGCAGTTGGTTTGTATCCAATTGCATCATATTCCGCATTTTTTGAGATAACCGAAGGAACTGTTACATCGATGAACCCCCTAACATTTGAACTTCCAATGCTCAATTTGGCACCGGGGGTGAATTGCAAAAAGCCAGCCGATGTTTTTGATTTTGCATAAGTGGAGGTATTTTCCAATGTTAATGCTATGGTTGAACCTCCAATTCCAACATAAGGTTCAAATTTCACAATGTTTCCACCAAATTTATAACCAAGGCGTAAATCAAGTGAACTTAAACTTGTTTTCAGGTTGTAGTAATTGTATGAGTATCCGCAGTAGTATGAATACCAACTGCAAGTTGAATACGATGTAGTTGAAAGACTGTCATTTCTGCTTGCGGAGGTAATCAATGTTTCAGCAAAGAAGCGGTTTTTTGTGTATGAAACACCAACTGCAATACCGCTAAGATTCATCGTATCACCATAATTTGTTGATTTTAGCGATGCGGAGGCGGCTCCAATACTTAGTGCAAATGGGCGTGGTTTTGCGGTTGCGGAGGTTTTTGCGTCTGTGGTATTATTGCCAATATTTAACGCCGATTGTGAATTTGACAGTTGAATTTTGGTATCAAGGTTATCAGTTTTTGCTTCGAACTTGTTATCAGTTTGTTTTTCAGAAGTGGAGATTTTATCATCAAGACGCTTTTCCGATGTTGAGATTTTGTCTTCAAGGCGTTTTTCTGTGTTTGCCAGTTTTTCTTCCAGCATTTTAATTTTCAGCTCACTCAATTCCTTTTTCAAGGCTTCAACTTCTGTTTGCGATTGCTGTGCTTTCAGTGATGCAATTTCGCTGCGAAGTGCGGCAATGTCTTCTTCTGCGAATGCTTGTGTTGCGAAGGTTGTTGTGAAGAGGGTTAGGAATAAAATTGCGATGTAGTGCATTTGTTTGTGGTGCATCTGTTGTTATGAACGGTTGTGATTAATCTTTGCAGGGAGTAGCATTTGCAGGAAATGTCAAGGTTTTTTGAGGAGTTTTTGGTGGTAAATTATTATAACAAACAATGCTTATAAATATGGCGCTACCAAAGGAGTGATGACGAGTGGCGACACACCACCCAGACCCCCTACGAATTGACGATGAAAACAACGCAATTGATGATAATACTCACGCAAACACCAACCATTGTAACGATTGAACCAAGGAAGACTTTTTTCGCCCACAGTGCCTCTTTTTCCGTTGGTGGGTAAATTCCTGTGCCAAGTTGTGGCGATCTTCTTGCAATTTTTGCCCAATATCCGCATAAAACAAACGCTGCCACCATATGAATTGCCCCAGTTTTAAAGCTTAAACACACATTTGCCACCAAAAACAGGGATACATAGGCAAGAATGCTCCACCTTGTCCATCGAAGACCTTTAACGGAAGGAACGGTTGGAATGTCTGCGTTTTTGTAATCATTATGGCGGAAAATTTCGATCGCAAAAGAATGCGGCATTTGCCAAAGGGCGATTATCAAAAACAAACAAATGGCGTTGAAATCAAGCACTCCCGAAACGGCGGTGTAGCCTATCACTGGGGGAATTGCTCCCGAAATTGAGCCAATATGCACGCCATAAATTGAGTTTCTTTTGGCGATCAGTGTGTAGAGTATCACATAGGAAAACAGCCCAAACAAGGCAACTCCTCCCGCAAGTTTATTCACGAATATCGTCATGCCAAAAATTCCTGCAAAGCATAAAATTACGCCAAAAATCAAAGCGTGATTTTGTGAGACCTCCCGCATTGGTAAGGCACGATTTTTCGTTCTTTCCATTTTCTGATCAAGTTCTGCATCAAACCAATTGTTCAAAACACAGCCGGAGGCTATCACAATACACGACCAAAAAATTACGCTTCCACATAAAATTATGCTATTGTTATTTGGAAAATACTTTAATCCCAAAAAAAAACCCGCAATTACAGGAAGAAGGTTTCCAAGTATAATGCCTTTTTTTGTAAGTGAAGCAAGTTTGGATATATAATATTTTTTCATTTTTTTTTATGAATCAAATTCAGTTAATTTTATTTTTGCAACAATTTAATTTGCGTTGCAATTTCCAATGGAATTGCCGTTGGTTTAAAAACGCCATTCACCAATTTCACGCATGCAATTTTCACAAATGCCTTAACGCACAGCGTTTCTGAAACCCTAACTTCTTGCAAGAATTCAATTGAAACTTTACCAACTTCGGAAATTTGGGAATAAACGCAGGCTTCGTCTTCCAGTTTTGCGGAGGCAAAATATTCCACATTACACTTTTTTACTACGAAAAATATTCCGCCCCTTCCAAGTTCAACTTGCGAAATACCAATTGAGGCAAGGAAATCGCTTCGCCCCCTTTCAAGAAATTTAAGATAATTTGCGTAATAGACAACCCCGCCAGCGTCGGTATCTTCGTAATAGACCTTGTAATTTTTTGTGTATATCATCAAATTTGCATCATAAAATTTCGTGAATGGTTATAATATTGTTTACAACAAGAATTATTTGCATAATGGCATCAAATTCTGCATAGTGTGGATATTTTTCGAGGAACTCTTCAAACACGAACCAGATTCGCTCAATTTGTGAATTTTTTATGACGGATTCCTCGAAATATGTTCGCTTTTTTACCTCACTTATATACAAAATTCCATTTTTTTCCGATATTATATCAATTTCCCCAGTGCGTGTTTTAAAATTGCGAACAATCAAGGTGTGACCTTCACTTTTCAACGCACGAGACGCCAAATCCTCCGCATATTTTCCCAAAGATTCAACCTTTAAAGATGGTAACATAAACAAAAATGCTTGACAACTATTTTTTTGATATGTATCTATAAAAACATAAAGTAATAAAAACAAGCGTTTTTGTGCAAATTTAAACAAAAAAACAAAGAAAATATGCAAAAATTCTTCACGAAAAACGAAATATTGCAAATATCCTACGGTCAAAAAACCGTAAGTGTTTCAAAATATGCAATTTTTGGAATCATTGCGGCAATTTTCGCAATTTTGGTCTATGCAACACTTGCATTTGCAAACATTGCACAATCAACACACGAACTTGAAAAACTTCGCCAACAATTAACAATTGAACGCACGGTGAACGCCTCCCTTGCAAAGGAAATTCAGAAATCTAACGAAGGCATTGAAAAATTGATGCACAATTTAACCGGCACACCAAAGAAAAAATCAACACTATATTACCAAGAAAACATTGCAAGCCCAATTCAACTTTACGGAATTTTGAACAATATCCAAAAAAACTTGTTAATTATCGATTCCACCCTGAACACGAAAATTTCCAAGCTTCGGTCTGTAATGAACATTGCAAGAACGATTGGCGGAAGACAAGCTTTCAACGGTTTAAGCAAAATCAACCTTGCATATTCAAGCCACATAAACGAACAGCAGTCCGTGCAAAAGGCTTCAAAACATTTCCCAACTCCAACAATTGATATATCGCAAACGGTTGAAAACATCACGCTGAAATCGGCTGGTCTTGCTATGATTAGCCAATCTTTGAAAAATCTTCCAGTTGAAATGCCAATGAAGGGTGCTCGTTTTATGAGTGGCTTTGGTGCAAGATTCCACCCAATTCACCACCGCACAAGAATGCACAATGGTCTTGATTTTGCCGGTCCAAGCGGTTCGAAAATTAAAGCAACGGGCAGCGGAGTTATCATGAAAGCGGTTTATAGCCCATCTTTTGGAAACTATGTTGTAATTCAGCACAAAAACCGCATACAAACACTCTACGCTCACATGAGTGCAATAAAAGTTCGCCAAGGTCAGCGAGTGCAAACCGGACAAGTCATCGGAATTCAAGGCAGCACAGGGCATTCAACCGGTGCCCATGTTCACTACGAAATAATCGTTGGCGGTCAACACTACAACCCAATGAGCTTCATTCAAGCCAAATCTATCTTGCAAAAAATATAAAATGTCCCAAAACACACAAGAATCCAAAGGATTACAAGCAAACTCTGAATTTAGACTGTCTAAATATCTCTCAATTTTCGCAGAAATTTCCCGCAGGGAGGCAGAAAAAGAAATAATGGGAGGCTCGGTAACTATCAACAACGAACGCCCAAAAAACGCCGCAGTACTTGTGGAGAAAGGCGATATTGTTATGTTCAAAAACCGCAGAATTATGCCAAGCAACAAAATTCTTGAAAAAGCACAAGAAACCGAATGCGTTGCAATTTACAAACCAATCGGCGTGATCGTTACACGAAGCGATGAAAAAAAGCGTCAAGCTGTCTATTCGCTTTTGCCAAAGGAAATGCAAAATTTCCACTACATTGGAAGGCTCGATTACAACAGTGAAGGCTTGCTTTTGTTCACAAATAACCCGAAATTTGCACGGGATATGGAAAATCCAAACAACAAAATTCCACGGGTGTATCATGTAAAAGCGCATGGAGTCCTTGACGAAAAAAAGCTTAGTCGCATGCAAAAAGGAGTGATTATTGAAGGCATAAGCTATCGCCCCGAGGAAATTCGCATTCTTCCTCGCACCAAAGAAACTTCAACGAATACTTGGCTGGAAATCACCCTTACAACTGGGAAAAACAGGGAAATTCGTAACTTATGTGAATTTTTCCACCTGCAAGTTGTAAAATTGGTGAGGTTTTCCTACGGACATTTCGACATAAAAGATTTCCCAAAAATTGGCGTTCACAAACTTTACGAGCGTGACATCAAACGCTTCACGAAATATTTTGCGAAAGCCGCAACTGCGAAAGATGTGCCTCAATCTGTAAAATAACATCGCTTGCCTCCATTTTTGAGTAATTTTCCTTAATACAAGCCTTGCAATGTGGTTTGTTGATGAAAAATTTGCCCAAAATTGAGCATTTTTTACATTGGTGATATTTTTTCCCGAAAATGTTTGCCGTAAGTTCATTTTGCCAAGCGTAAGCTTTCACAATCGGGTTTTGAGGGTTCCTTGCCCATAAAACTCCGCACGGCGTTCCCAGAACATTTGCAATATGCTGACCGGACGAATCGTTCGTGATAACATAATCAACGCTGGCAATTTCAGCGAAATATCCCTTCAAATCCGTTTTGCCAGCAAGGTTTTCAACCGCCACACTGCCGTCGATAATTCGCATAATTTCACTTGCTTGGTGTTGGTCAACCGCATTTTTACTGCCCAAAAGCTTGATTTCAAACCCCTGCCCCGCAAAATGCGTGATGATTTCCGCAAACTTCCCCGCAGGCAAAGTTTTTTCGAAAGTTGAAGAACCGGCAATTATTGCGATCGCTTTTTGCGTTGCATTTTGCTGTTTTTTTGGTGTATACCCAATAAAATTATGCAAGAAATTCACGCCAATTTCACGGTTCAAATTCACGCCAATCTGTGTTTCAAGTTGGCGTAAAGTGCTGTCAATGATATGCCGCTTTGCATTGTTGAGTTTTTGCTTCATGCCAAAAGTTCTGCAAGCCTGACGATTAGCACCCGTCAGTTTTTGCAAAAAAATCAAGGGCAGAAGTCCAATCATCACAGTTTGCGAACCCAAAAGCGATGTCACCAAAATGCCATCATTTTTTGTGATACCCCCCCACAAAGCTTTAATATCACGAAAAAACTTGCGTGAAAAAACCTTAGTTGAAATAATATTCACGCTGGAAATGTTAGGGTTTTGTGCAAATAATGCCTGCGTGATATTGTGATTTTTGTTATACACCACAATATCAATTTCAGGCACAGTCTTTGCAAGATTTTCCAGAATGATATTTGCTAAAATTGCATCGCCAATGTTATCCGAGCTGAAAAAAACTAACTTCATATTAAAGGTTTGCCTCAAATTCGCAAATCATATCTTCCAAAACTTTCATGCCATTTTGCCAAAAATCTTCCTTGGAAATATCAATTCCAAAAGGGGCAAGAAGTTCTTTGTGTCTTAATGCACCGCCGGTTTCAAGCATTGTAATATATTTTTCTTCAAAATTTTCCACCGTGCCGGCTTTGTAAATGTTATAAAGACTATTCACCAGAATATCCCCAAAAGCATAGGCGTAGACATAAAACGGCGAGTGCACAAAATGCGGAATATACGACCAATAATGCTTGTAACCCTCGCCACTTTCGCCAGCAAAATTGAAAGCATCACCAAGGGATTCTTTTTGAATGTTCATCCAAATTTCGCCAATTTGTTCAGGTGAAAGTTCGCCATCTTTGCGTTTGTTATGCACTTGAAGTTCGAAATCGCAAAATGCAATTTGGCGAATTGAAGTGTTCAGCATATCTTCAATTTTTGAGGAAAGCATTTCAAGGCGTGCTTCCTTTGATTGCGTATTTTTAAGCAATTTTTGAAACACAAGCTGTTCGCCAAAAACAGAAGCTGTTTCGGCAAGTGTCAAAGGTGTTTGGCAAAGCAAAGAACCTTGATTTTTCGCCAGAAATTGGTGAACTCCGTGCCCAAGTTCGTGTGCCATTGTGGCAACGTCTCTTTGTTTTCCAAGAAAGTTCAACATTATGAACGGATTTGTGGAAGTTGAAGCTGGGTGTGAAAATGCACCGGAATCTTTAAAATCACGCGTTGGTGCGTCTATCCAGTTCTTATCAAAAAACGATTTCGCAATGCGAGACATCCTCCCCGAAAACTCCCCATAAGCTTCAAGCGTGATGCTTTTTGCTTCATCGTATGAATACTTAACATTAGCATTAAATGGCATTGGAGCGTTTCTGTCCCAGTATTCCAGTTTTTCTTGTTTGAAAATTTTGGCTTTTAGGGCGTAATATTTATGTGAAGTGTTTTTATATGATTTCTTAACGGAAGCAATTAGCGATTCCACAATGTCATCTTCAATTAAGTTTGCAAGGTTTCGCGAAGAAATTACATTTTTGAATTGACGCATTTCGTCTTCAATTTGTTTGTCTTTTGCAAGCGTGTTTGTTATGAATGTAAATGTTTTAATATTTTTTCCAAGGGTGATTTCAATTGCTTTTGCCGCTTTTTGGCGAACTTCCTGTGATTCATTTGCCAAAAGATCAAATATTTTCGAAGCGGTCAACTCCTCGCCGTCAAGAACAAAGCGAAGATTTGCCATTGTTTCATCAAAGAATTTTGACCAAGCGTCCGATGATGTCACAGATTTTTTTATCAACACCTGTTCAATTTCTTCCGCAAGTTCGTAAGGTTTAAAAAGACGCAGGTTTTCAAGAAATGTTTTGTATTTGGAAAGGGAAGAATCAAAAACGATTGTTTCATCAAGTTGGTTTAATTCAATTGTGAAAAATGCAATTTCGGAAGAAAAAACCGCCAATGCTTCACTTACTTGCTGATACAAACCCTTGCGGTTTTGCTCGTTCATGTGAGTTATGTAATTTAAGTAGGCATAAGTTCCAATGCGTTGCATACCATCAACAATGTTTTCGTAAGATTGCACCGCTTTAAGTAAAATTTCTGCTGTTGTAATTTTGCCCCTATATTGTTTTGCGAACTGTTCAACGGAAGATTTCATTATTATGACGGCTTTTTGGCAGTCTTGTGAATTTGCAAAAAGTGAGGATAAATTCCAAGATGGAAGGTTTGCGTAGTCGTTTTTTGTTTCGTTGTTCATAATGTTATATTAATAATTGTTGTTTTCGTTGAATTTTGTTATGACCATCATGCAAAGGCAAATGCTAATCACAATAATGCCATAAAGAATGACATAAGTGTACATCGCCCCCAGAGCGTCTCTTCCAAGGAATGAAAATCCGAGTAAAATAAAGCCTACCACTTCTGCAAGCCTTGCCCAAGTATCAAAGTTCCAAGTGTGAAACCATTTTTTTTGAGGTTTATACTTTTGTGACATCTGCGTCTTGTAATTTAGTGCTTTTTATGTGATTGCGGTAATTTATAAATTGCAGAATAATTCCAACAAGCGGCATTGAAAGGCATACAAAGGCAGCAATTGATGTTGCTATTTGAATTTTGGTCATAATTTTTTCCTTATTTACATTAAATTAATCCAAAACATTTGAAAATCAAGAAAAATGATTGATTTTTGAAATAGCTGGGTAAATATCAAAATATTATTTTTCATTTAAATGAAGGGCATTCTTTTTGATTTCGACGGCACTTTGGTTGATACTCAACATTTTTACAACATTGCACTATCGCAAACTCTTTCACGGTTTAATTCTGTTTATACTTTGGAATATTGCACGAATTTTTTTGATGGAAAATGTTGGAATGAAGCCTTTGAAGTGCTTGCAGTTCAGGAAAATTTCCACAAGGAAACGGTGTTTGATGAAGCTTTGGCTTTGGCTCATAAATTAATTGCTCTTGATGCAAAATCAACAAATGGCACGGTTGAAGCGTTGCAAATGTTGCAATCAATGGGCGTGAAATATGCAATATGCTCCAATTCTCACACTCATGAAATTCATTCGGTTTTAAAAGTTACAGGGCTTGATATTTTCTTCAATGATACCAATATTTTTGGCAGGGAAATGGTGCAAAACGGAAAGCCAGCAAGCGATATTTACCTTTTTGGGCTTGAAAAAATGGGATTTTCAAAAACCAATTGCATTGCCGTGGAAGATAGCCTTAACGGGGCGAAATCTAGTGTTAATGCTGGCATTGAAACAATAATTTTCACTGGCGGAAGTAGTTTTTCCGGTGGTTTTTCTAATATTGAAAGGTTTAAAAACGAATTTAAAACCATTTCGCATGTGGAAAATATGCAAAAAATTGTGGAATATGTGTAAAAAATAAATAAAAGATTGACAAACGCATTTCGTTTAATCCAAACTTTGACAAAATAGTTGCAACTAATCCATATATTCTATGTTGGAAAGCCTAAACTCACTTGCAAAATTCATTGAATCTTTGCTTACATTTCAAATTTTTGGTGTGCCTTTTATGATCCTCTGGCTTGGAGCAGTCAGCGTATTTTTCACAATAAGGCTGAAATTCATCAACATTTTTGGAATAAAGCACGCATTTCATATTCTTATCGGAAAATTCAACGGGGAAAAATCCAAAGATGAAATAACCCCATTCAAAGCACTAATGTCATCAATGGCGGCAACAATTGGAACGGGTTCAATTGTTGGAGTTGCCGTTGCAGTTTCAAAGGGTGGCCCGGGTGCTGTCTTTTGGATGATGATGTTCGGTTTTTTTGGTATGGCATTAAAATGTGCGGAGGTTTTCCTTGGGCACAGATATCGCAAAGTGAACGCAGACGGCACAATTACAGGCGGTCCATTCATTTATCTAAAAGACGGTCTTGCCGAAATGGGA
>CANCKZ010000020.1 GCA_947378695.1 Rickettsiales bacterium | reverse complement strand
CAATAAAGCAAATTGGTGCTTCGGATATTATATCTGGCTGTAAAATTATTGCACTTGGTGGAAGTGCTTGAATTGAGGTTTTGATGTTTTTTTCTTCGTCAAAAATTGAAACATTGCGTGAGGCAATCCCGTTCATTGAAAGTGCCGTTGGGCAGAATGTGTAAGGAATGCGTGTTTTGAGAGATGCCAGCTTGCAAATGTCGTTAATTGCACCGGTGCCAAAGCCAAAAAGGAAATCTGGTTTATGCAATGCAATTGCTTTTTCTACTATTGCAACATTTGTGAATGTGGGAAGGGCTCGCTTGGAATTTTGCCCTGAGTTTTGCCCTGAATTATTTCCGTTGAGGCATAATAACTTTGTGTGCGGGGCTGAATAGTCACTGACTATGTGGGCAACATTTTCGTCAAAAACAAACAGAATGATACTGCCATTTTTGGAATCGATATGGTGGTAAATATTGTTGATATAAACATTTTTAATATCCGAAAGCATTTTGAACTTTGAAGAAAGGTGCGGAGTGATATCCATTGCAACGGTAATACTTTGGTTAAGCTTGTGATTTGTTATAATGTAATGTCAAATAAAATAATAGTTGGAAAATAATAACTTGAAAATAATAGCTGGAAAATAGTTGGATTGATTGGCTGGCGATAAAACTCTTGACATTCCCGCCAATGCAAAATGTGAGGTTGGTAATTATTTCTTTGGGAATGTCGAAGTATTTGCTGATTTTTGATATCGAAACAATTCCGTGCGTTGGTGCAGGAAGGAGGCTTTTGAACCTTGATTCCACAACACCAGACGAAACCGTTAGGCAAAAACTGGTGGACTATCACGCCAACGCAACGGGAAATTCCTTCCCAAGGCAACCGTTTCATCAAGTTCTGTGCATATCATTCCTTCTTTGCGAAGTTGAACACACGGAGGAGGGCGAAAGTTATTCTATCAAAAAAATTAAAACAGGGGGAAGAAATGGCGAAACCGAAGCGGAGATTTTGGAACAATTCTGCGGATTTTTGCAGAAATATAAGCCACGAATTATATCGTTTAATGGGAAAACATTCGACCTTCCCGTCATTCAATATCGCTCAATGATGCACAAAATTCCTTGTCCGTGGTTGTATTCTCGTGAAATGTCATATAAATTCAATCACGAACCTCACTGCGATTTAATCGATGCTCTTTCAAACTTTGGGTCTTCTGCAAGGGTGAAAATGAGTGAAGTTTGTGCGTTGTTAAGTATTCCGTGTAAGCAGTCTGGTTCTGGCGATGAAGTTTTGAATATGTATAAAAACGGACAAGTTGAGCAAGTGTGTAATTATTGCGAGGAAGATGTCCTTTGCACCTACATGCTATACTTGAACTATCAAATGCACAATGGGAAGATTAGTCTTCGTATTTTTGAAAATTGCCTTGAAAAAGCAAAGGAAATGCTTGATGGAAATAAAATACTTGCAAAATAAAATATTTACACAATTAATTGTAATTATGAACAGCACATTGTATTAATATCTTATGCGAAGACACAAAAAACAAAGCAAATTGCCTCTTGGTATTACCCTTCTTTCATTAATTGCAATCGCAGGGGGTTTCGTTGTCTACAAAAATGTGACATCAAACAAAAAGAAGGAAATTATTGCACCGCAAAATCTTCCAACTGCCGTGAATGTTATTCAAATTAAACTTGGCGAAGCAAGCACTATGCAGGAATGGTCTGCGAAAATTTCGCCATACAAATTCGCAGAAATTCGCCCACAAGTTGAAGGCGTGATTGTTTCAAGGCTATTTCGTGAAGGTTCCTATGTTAAACAAGGGCAACCTCTTTACAAAATTGACCCAGTTGAAAAAATCATCATTAAGGCTCCAATTTCAGGATACATCGGTCGCTCGTCATTAACGGACGGTGCACTTGTGACGAAAAATCAAGTACAACCGCTTGCTGTTATTACACAAATGGAGCAAATGTATGCCGATATCATAATTCCAAGCAACATGGTTGAGCAAATCAAGAGCAACAAGAATGCTAAGGTTGAATTGACTTTAACAACAGAAACAGGGGTGGAAAGTTATCCTTATGAAGGGAAAATTCAGTTTGCTGATGTCACCGTTGACCAATCAACAGATTCCGTAATTGTGCGTGCATTATTCCCAAATCCGGAGGAAAAACTCCTTTCAGGGGCAAGCGTTTTGGCAAAAATCAACCTTCCACAGGAAAACATAATAACCGTTCCACAAAGGGCAACAGAGCGTTCCCCAAATGGCGAACTTTCAGTTTGGATTCTTAACCAAGACAACACAATTCGCAAGCAAGTTGTGATATCAGAGCGTGCAATTGGTTCTGACTGGATTATTTCCAGCGGGGTTATTGACGGCGATGTTATAATTTACGAAGGTTTCCAGAAAATCAACCCGCAATCGGTTGTTGAACCAACACTTGTTTCACGCTTTACAGGCGAAAAAATTGATGCTCCAATTCACCAACAAGAAACACAAGTTGAAGAGGAAGCAGCTGGTGGGCAAGCAATTGATGTGAAGCAAGTTGAGCCCGTTGCAACGAAGGAAGTTGTTCAAAGCGACGATTCAACCCCAATAATTAAAGGGCAATTGAAGGGCGAACAATATATTGACCCTGCAACTGCGGTGGTTGTTGCTCAAAAAATGGCGGAAGCTCGTGATTCCAAACCACAAGAAGTTGAGAAAAAATCACAAGCAGCATCGTCGAAAAAATCGTCAGCTTCCAAAAACAAGGCAAAATCCAAGGCTTCCAAACATAAGGCGAAGACCAAAAAGCAATCCAAGAAAAATTCAAAGAAAAAAAAGAACTCTAAGGGAGGTGGGAAATCTGACCGCAAGTAGATGTCAAAATTTTTCATCGATAGACCCATCTTTGCGTGGGTTATTGCAATAATAACAATGCTTGCCGGCGTTGTTTCGCTTATGAAAATTCCCGTGGAGCAATACCCAAAGGTTGCTCCGCCTTCTGTTTCAATTTCAACAAGTCTTGCCGGTGCTTCGGCGGAGACTCTTGAAAACAGCGTGACGCAGGTTATTGAACAAAGTCTTACGGGAATTGACAATTTGCGATATTTCTCCTCAACATCAGATTCCGACGGCAATGTTTCAATCAACATAGTCTTCGAACCAAAAACCAACCCTGATATTGCACAAATGCAAGTGCAAAACAAGTTGCAATCTGCAATGCCACTACTTCCGCAAGAAATTCAACAACAGGGCGTGCGTGTGAACAAGGCAAACAGCAACTTTTTGATGGTTGTTTCGCTATACTCACAAGACGGCAAATTTTCCGAGGAAGTCCTTGGCGATATTCTTCTTTCGAATATGAAAGACCAAATCTCTCGCATAAACGGCGTTGGAAATGTGAATGTTTTTGGAAAACCACGAGCAATGAGAGTGTGGCTTAATCCCCGCAGGCTGGCAACATACAGCCTTACAACGGGCGATGTTATTGCCGCAATTAAAACGCAAAACACCGATGTTTCTGTTGGTCAATTGGGTGGGTTGCCTGCGGTTGAAGGGCAACAATTGAACGCAAGCATAACGGCACAATCACGCATGCAAACGGTGGAACAGTTCAACAATATTTTGCTAAAGGTTGGGAAAAATGGCGGAAGTGTTCGCCTTAAAGATGTTGCAAAAGTGGAGCTTGGTTCCCAAACTTATTCGTCAGCTACAAGGTATCGTGGAAAGCCTGCGTCTAGTATTGCGATAATTCTTGCACCGGGGGCAAATGCACTGAAAACATCAGATGCCGTGAAGAAAAAAGTTGAAGAATTTGCACGCAGTTTGCCAGATGGCGTGAAAGTTGTGTATCCATACGATTCCACTCCATTCATTAAGCGTTCAATTTCGTCAGTTGTGAAAACACTTGTGGAGGCTATAATACTAGTGTTCATCGTGATATTTCTGTTTCTGCAAAATTTTCGAGCAACCCTCATTCCAACAATAGCAGTGCCGGTCGTGCTTCTTGGAACTTGTGCATCGCTTTATGCCTTTGGCTTCACGCTGAACACTTTCACAATGTTTGCGATGGTTCTTGCGATTGGTCTTTTGGTTGATGATGCAATTGTTGTTGTGGAAAATGTGGAAAGAATTATGCACGAGGAAGGGCTTTCACCAATTGAAGCAACGAAGAAATCTATGGAACAAATTACAGGTGCGTTAGTTGGAATTGCGTTGGTTCTTTCGGCGGTTTTTGTTCCAATGGCTTTTTTTGATGGCTCCGCCGGTGCGATATATCGCCAGTTTGCCGTAACAATTGTTTCAGCAATGGCACTTTCAGTTTTTGTTGCGTTAATTTTGTCTCCATCGCTTTGTGCAACGCTTTTGAAGGCACCAAATTCCGAAAAAAAGCACAACAAGTTCGCCACAAAATTCAATGGAATTATGGAAAAGGCGACTAACTTTTATGTCTCAACATCAAGTTTTGTTATTCGCAAAACAAACAGGTTCGTTGTGCTTTATATTGCGTTAATTGGGCTAATTGTGTTTGCGTTTGTTAAAATTCCAAAGGCGTTTCTTCCTGTTGAAGACCAAGGGTTTATGTATGTAATGTTGAATTCGCCATCTGGTGCAACATTAGAGCGAACCACAAACAGCTTGAAAAAAGCCGAAGAGTATTTCCTCAAAGAAAAAAATGTGGAAAATTTCCTCACAATTTCTGGTTTCAGCTTTGCAGGAAAAGGGCAAAATGTTGGCTTTGGTTTTGTTGGTTTAACAGATTGGGATAATCGAAAAGGCAAAGAAAGCACCGTTATGGCGATGTCTGCTCGTGTAAATAAACAGCTTTCCACAATAAAAGATGCTAATGTTTTCACAATATTCCCGCCGCCAATTCGTGAACTTGGCAACGCTTCCGGCTTTGATTTACAACTTCTAGACATTGACGGCGTTGGTCACGAAGTGTTGATGGAGGCGAAGAATCAGGTTGTTGGAATGGCATCGAAAAATCCGCTTTTGATGGGAGTTCGTCCAAACGGACTTGCCGATGTTGCACAGTTTAAAATTGATATCAATTATCATAAAGCAATGATGCTTGGCGTTTCAATTGCAGATATCAACCAAACGCTTCAAACGGCAATTGGTTCAAGTTACGTGAATGATTTTATCGATAAAAAACGCATAAAAAAAGTGATAATTCAAGCGGAGGCACAACATCGCATGCTTCCATCGGATATCGGGAAGTGGTATGTGAGGAACAAAGATGGGCAAATGGTATCGTTTGCGTCATTTTCTTCGACAAAATGGGTTTATGGTTCGCCAAAGTTGGAGCGTTTCAACGGTCTTTCTTCCGTGAATATTCAAGGTGGGGCAGCAAGTGGGGTAAGTTCTGGCGTTGCTATGCAGGAAATTAAAAAAATTCTTGAAACACTGCCAAAAGGCATTGGACACGCTTGGTCTGGAATATCATTTGAAGAACAGGCTTCGCATTCGCAAACGCTTTGGCTTTATTTAATCTCCACACTGGCAATATTCCTCTGCCTTGCAGCACTTTACGAAAGCTGGTCAATACCATTTGCGGTAATTTTAACCGTGCCGTTTGGCGTGGCGGGTTCCGTTTTGTTTGCCGTAATTTTTGGCTTGAATAATGATATCTACTTTCAAGTTGGAGTTTTGACGATTATCGGGCTTTCGGCGAAAAATGCGATTTTGATCATCGAATTTGCACAAAGTGCCTATAAAAACGGTGGCGATGTAGTACAGGCAAGCCTTGATGCCGTAAAACTTCGCTTCCGCCCAATAATAATGACATCAATGGCGTTTATGCTTGGAACTTTGCCCCTTGCTTTTGCAAGCGGTGCGGGCAGCATAAGCCAGCGTGCAATTGGTTTGTGCGTGATTGGTGGCGTGTTAATTTCAACATTTGTTGCAACATTTTTTGTCTCAATGTTCTATATAATAACGCAGAAAATTGCCATAAAAAAAAGCGATAATATTACAAAAATCGTATGAAAAATCTGAAATTCCTGCTGGTGTTGCTCCTTGCATCGTGCATTTTGGAGCCACAATATTCCACACCAAAAAGCCCAATTTCGCTTGAATTAAGCACGGATAATTTCAAAATTCCATTCAGCGACTTTTTTCAAGACGACAAAATGCGTCACATAATTCAACTTGCGGTTGATAACAATAAAGACCTTGAAATTGCCATGCTTAATGTTGAAACGGCGATGGAAACATTCAATGTGAAGCGTGCGGATATTTTCCCAACTTTAAGCCTGAATGGAACTAACACAATTCAAGGCGTGCCTTCGGCTTTTGCATCGTTCACGCCGAAAAATATATATCGTGCAAACATTTCAATGCTAGCATTTGAACTTGATTTTTTTGGCAGGGTGCGTTCGTTGAAAAAAGTTGCAAAGCAGAATTTTCTTGCAACGCAAATGGCACAAAATGTGGTGAGATCGTCGGTTATATCGCAAACGGCAAATGCTTATTTACAGTTGATTGCAGATTCAAACTCCCTTGAAATTACGCAAAGTGCAATTGCAAACCAAAAACGCAAGGTGGAAATTCTTCGCCACAGAAAGGAGAATGGTCGTGCTTTGGCAACGGATATCCTTGCTGAGGAAATGGCTCTTGAAACAATGATTATCGCAATGGAGGGGTATCGCAAAGTTATTGAACGGGATACTCACGCCCTAATGCTTCTTACTGGCGAATTTGATGCGGAAAAACTGGAGCCATACTTCAAAAATGTCGCAATTTCAAGCGTGAAAATTAACGAAAAACTGCTGGCAAACATTCCATCAAGTGTGCTTTTGCAGCGCTCTGATATCACTCAGGCGGAATTAAAACTGAAAGCCGCAAATGCGAATATCGGTGCTGCTCGTGCGGCATTTTTCCCAACAATTTCCCTAACGGCAGGCACCCTTGGCTATGCTTCTCGTGAACTATCCACCCTGATGGCAGGGCAATCGTGGGCATTCACTCCGCAAATATCAATTCCAATTTTTAATGGTGGAAGAAACCGTGCAAATTTAAACATTGCAAAAATACAGAAAAAAACGGAAATTGCGAACTATGAAAAGGCAATTCAAACGGCATTTCGTGAATTTCTTGACGCTTCAACAAACTACAAATTCGCAGTAAATTCCCTTGAACATGGGGAAAATCTTGTGAGAATGAACGAGAAAAATCAATCAATAACAGCAATGCAACAAGAACTTGGCACAACAGATTCAATCGCCGTTCTTAATACAACAATTAAGCTTTTACAGGCGAAACAAGTTCTTGCAAACCAGCAAAAGGAAAGGCTTGCAAGTGTTGTTGTGGTTTATAAATCTATGGGCTTTGCAAACTAGGTTCAAGCTAGGTTTTCGTGGATTAATTCGTTGCAATATCAAATGATAGATCCTCGTTGAAAACCGTGCCATTTGTTGGTTCAAGTTGAACACTTGTTGCCAAAACTTGCTCTTTTATGTATTCAATATTTGCAAAAATTGCTTCCTTTGTAAGGTTTTCCTGTGAAAAATTCAACACAAGGGAAATTTTTTGCGAAAGTTCCAAGTTCTTTTCTTTGCGATTATTCTGCACCATGCGAATGAAGTCTCGTGCTATGCCTTCCATTTCAAGCTCTTTTGTAATGGTAATGTCAAGCACTATCAAGAATTTGCCTTCAAGGGAAGTGTAGTTTTCTTCCGCAGAATTTAGCTTAATTTGAATTTCATATTCATCTGGCGAAATTTTGTGATTTGCAATAATAATGCCGTTTTCGACTTCCTCATAAACGCCTTGCTTTGCTTGTTTAAGAACGGTTTGGAAGTCTTTTCCGATGCGTTTTGCCACTTTGGAAGCGTCAAGATTGATGATTTTTGTGCAGTCGAACTGGGAAAAATCGTTGCCAAATGTGACATTTTTCACATTCAGCTCGTCTTTGATAAGCTCTTGCAATTCGTTGTTTAAATTTGTGCCTTGACCAAAGATTGATATCGCATTAAGGGGCAGGCGGGCTTTGATATTATTTTTTTTGCGAATGGAAAGACCTGCATTGCAAATTTTGCGAACGAACTCCATTTTATCAATTGTTTCTTGTGAAAATGGAATTGGGGTGGTTTGTGGGAATTTTTGCAAATGCACGGAGGTTATGCTCATTTTTTTATTAAAGAATTGTTGCCAAGTTTTGTAAGTTCTTCAAGTGTAATTGATGTTAAATAATTTTCAATCTTTTCTTCAAATGCTTGCCAAATGTGGTGAGTCACACATTTTTCTTTCATTCCAAGGCACCCATTTTCGTTGTGGCATTTGGTCATTTTCACTTTTTCACCGGAAGCAAACAGAATTTCCGAAAGTGTAATTTCGTGCGGTTTTTTGGCAAGAATATAGCCACCACCCGGACCTTTCACCGATTGCACAATATTATTTTTTTTGAGTAAAAGGAAAATTTGTTCCAAATATGAAATGCTTATGCCTTGCCTTTGTGAAATTTGCGAAAGGGAAATTGGGGCGTTCGCTTTTTCTGATGACCCAGAATTCGTAACAATATCAATGATAGCAGAAACTGCATACCTGCCGCGGGTTGTTAAAAACATTTGTTCAATAAACATTACAGTATGATTTACTAAAATAGTATGATATAAAATGTCAAGCGTAAAGTTCTTGACATTTCCACGCCTTTGTTTTGAAGCTGATAATTAAAGTTTTATTCCACACATGAACGAAGTTTCGAAGATTTCTGAATATTTTGCTGAATTACAAGCCAAAACTATAAGATACACCGCCAAAGTTTCCGAGGACATCCAACGCATAATTGCCGAACTTGATTCGGGCGAGCGTCGAGTTTGCACAAAGTTTGGTGAAGAATGGGTTGTTGATCAAGACATTAAAAAAGCAATTTTGCTTTATATGAACATGATGAAAACATCGGTTATGTCCCTACAATTCGATTCCTATATTTCAAGCGATGCAACGCCTTCATTTGTGCAAAATGCTTATGGCGTTTTGGAAAAAGCACCGCAGGATGTCACAAAAAGCAACATGAGATGGTTCGACAAAATCCCTCTTAAAACAGCAAACTGGAAAAGCGTGAACTTTGAAAACGCAGGGTTTAGAATGGTTCCGGGAGCAGTAGTTCGCTATGGTTCGTTTGTTGGAAAAAATGCGGTTTTAATGCCATCGTTTATTAACATTGGTGCTTATGTTGGTGCTGGCACAATGGTAGACACTTGGTCAACGATTGGATCTTGTGCTCAAATTGGTGAAAATTGTCACATTTCAGGCGGTGCAGGAATTGGTGGCGTTTTGGAACCTCTTCAAGCAAACCCTGTTATTATTGGAAATAATTGCTTTATTGGTGCAAGAAGCGAGATCGCAGAAGGTGTGATTGTTGAAGACGGTGCAGTGATTGGAATGGGAGTCTACATCGGGAAATCAACAAAAATCATTAACCGTGAAACTGGCGAGGTTTCCTTTGGAAGAGTTCCAAAAAATGCCGTTGTTGTTTCTGGTTCAATCCCAAGCTCTGGCGGTGTAAGCCTTTACGCAGCTGTGATTGTTAAACAAGTAGACGACCAAACACGCTCAAAAACATCAATCAACGAACTTTTACGCTCATAATATGTGGAAACTAATTAAATTGTGCTTTTTCATTGCCCTAATCTTCGGTGCTTACTGGCTTTATTCCCAGTT
>CANCKZ010000019.1 GCA_947378695.1 Rickettsiales bacterium | reverse complement strand
TTCTCACACATCTTGTTATTTCTACGCTTCACAGTGTAGCTGCAATCTTATTCGTCAAGCATTTTGAGTGTCATTTTGATATAATTACTCACAATTCACAAAAAACTTGACAATTCCAACACAATCATTTTGGAAGTTTTTGGTGCATTGCCCGCGTGATGGAATGGTAGACATAACGGACTTAAAATCCGTGGTTCATTGCGAGCGTGGCGGTTCGAGTCCGCCCGCGGGCACCAAATCGAATTACGCATCGGCAATCATAAAATTAAACACATTCAATGTTTTTCTGATTTTAGGTTTTCTTGTAAAACTTCTTACACTTAGGCAGTAGCGTTGCAGAATCACGCATGAATAAAGTAAATACGCAAAAAAGACGCTTTATAGGCAAAACGCCGTGCTATATTGTAAATGATACACACAGCAGTGCAATTTGTAATTGCATATAATCTCCATTTTTTTCCTTGACATTTCAAATTCTTGCGGGGAAATTGTGAATGCACTTGGGTGCGTTTTTAAGTTCAAACGGCCAGAATGGAAACATAGCAACCAAAATTTATGACGCAGGTCAAGTGCACTTTCAAAACCTTGAATCAATATATATGTCATACCTCGTTCTTGCAAGGAAATATCGTCCTCAAAATTTCGAGCAACTCAAAGGGCAAGAAGTTCTTGTTCAAACCATAACAAACGGTTTTTTACACAACAAACTTCACCACGCCTATTTGCTGACAGGAATTCGTGGTATAGGCAAAACAACGACGGCAAGAATTGTTGCAAAAACGCTGAATTGCTCCAATTTAGACACACAAAATTCCACAATAAAACCCTGCGAAGAATGTTCGAATTGTAAATCTGCAAACAATGGCTCGCACCCTGATATCCTAGAATTTGACGCAGCTTCAAACACAGGAATTGACGATATCAAAACCATGCTTGAAGGCATAAATTACAACCCCGCACTGGGAAAATATCGCATTTTCATCGTCGATGAGGTTCACATGCTTTCAACAAAAGCCTTCAATTCATTGTTAAAAACCCTTGAAGAACCGCCGTCTGGTGTAATTTTTATTTTCGCCACAACGGAATTGCAAAAAGTGCCGGTAACAATACTCTCACGCTGTCAAAAGTTTGTCCTTGCTCCGCTTTCAATTTCTGCAATGGTTGAACACCTTTTTTCAATTGCACAAAGGGAAAATATCAAAGTTTCAACGCAAGCTCTTGAATTAATTGCGTCAAAATCGTCCGGCTCTGTGCGTGATGCTCTCTCAATGCTTGATCAAGCCTCAATGCGTTCGCCAGAAAGTGAAATCACGGAATTGCTGGTGGAATCTATGCTAAGCTTGGTTTCAAAAAGTGACATTTCAAACCTTTTCAATTCAGTTTTGGAGGGGCGTAGCGAAGAAATTCTGCAAAACCTTCGCAAAATTAAAGCACAAGGCGTTACAGAAAACTCCATTTTGGAGGAATTCTTAACCTGTATTTACGAAGAAATTCAAGTGCGAATCAATAAAAAAACGCCATATTCAAACCTTTTACGAATTTGGAACATTATGCTTCCTGCAACGCAAGAGCTTTCCTATGCGTTTAATAAGTATGCAATTTTGGAAATTATTTTCCTCAAAGCTGTGCACATAGTCTCATCGCCTTCGGTGGAAAACCTTGTGAATGGTATTTCGGAAAATAAAATTTTGGAAATTTTAAAATTATTCCCAAATACTGATATTTCAAAGGCTTAGGTTTTCTGAAAAAATCTAAAAATGTCTCAATTACAATTTTCCAACTATCAAGTAATAGCAACGCTTTCAGGGGTTTTCAGTCGTCTGAAAAAAATGAGTGCAACATTGAGTGGCTTGTTTAGTTTTTGAAGTTCGGGCGAAATTCCAAACACACAAGATACACCTCCTTAGATTCCTTCCTTGAAGCCTTTGGTTTGAAAATGTGAACCGTTTTGAAGAATTTCCGCAGCTCAACAAGGTGTTCGTCTAAGCCTTCGCCTTGAAAAACCTTGGAAACAAAGCTGCCGTTGATGGTCAAATTTGCATGAACAAATTCCATTTCAATTTCCAAAACATACATAATTCGCAGGTGATCCACCGTTTTCATGCCAGTTGTGTTTGGGGAAATATCGCTGACGATTGCGTCAAATTTCTTGCTGTTGTTAAGGTCAAGTGCTTGTTGTTGAACAGTTTTGTCGAGGAAATCTCCTTGTAAAAACACCGCACCTTCAAGATGTTCAGTCGCAAGAAGGTCAATTCCAATAACCTTTTTTTTCGTGAATTTGATAAGAATTTCAGACCACGAACCCGGTGCACAGCCAAGATCAAGAACGGAGGAATTTTCCGTGATAATATTGAACTTTTCCTGAATTTCAAGCAGTTTGAACGCACTTCTGGCACGATATCCAAACGCTTTGGATTTTTGAGTGAATGGGTCGTTAATATGCCTTGAAACCCATTTGCGGGAAGAGTTTGTCAGCTTGCGGTTCTTGACAAAATCTGATTTCACACGCAAAACTTCGTGAGCATCCTTTATTTCAAAGTTGTTAAGAATTGCACTTGGAACTTTTGGCGGATTTTTCAATTCACGATGCTTGTTTTCAATACTTTTCTTGTTTGCAGGTTTTTTAACCTCAATTTTTTCATTTATATCTTTCATTTTTTATTCAACAATACCGCCTTCTAATGATTTTTCATTAATAAATTCCTCCTCATCAAACTTACCAGTTGTGTTCACTTCAATTACAACTCGTCTGTTAAATGCTTCGCCAACGCCGTCTTTTGTGCTTACGGTGTTGTAGTCTTCGCCGAACAGAACTTTTTTAATTTTCTCTTTGGCAATTCCTCGTTTGATAAGTGCATCATAGACTGCATTTGCACGCTTATCCGAAAGAACTTTGTTGTAGTCCCTTGAAGATGTGCGGTCTGTGAATCCAAGCACTGTGATTTTGTAATCGTCGTATTCACGGGTGAATTCAATTGCTTTGTTTATTGAATAAATTGCACTTGCGTCAAGAACAAACGAGCCTACATCGTAATAAACTGCGAACGATTTGTGGCTGTCGAATTTCAAAACTGCTTTGTCTTCAAATTCGTCCTTATATTTTGCATAATGGCTTGATTGTTCCTTTGGTTTTGGTTTTGCATCTTCGCCAAGTGTTATGTTGATATTATTCACAACGGAACCACCTGTGGCGGTTGTTGGGGAAGATGAAATATTTGGCATTGTCGCACTTGGTTGCGTGCTTGGAAGGCTTGTTTGTCCGCCAGACATAGCCGATGCGTTAATCGGAGCTTCCGCTGGCGGAGGGGTGACAGGATCCCATGGATTTCCGGCAGGAGCTGGCGTTAGTGATTGTTCAACAACTGGCATTGGTGTTGCGTTTGAACCGAAAACCTCTGGTTTTGGTGCTTCATTCATTGAACCAAATTTACCTTCAACTGTTGATAATGCCTGTGCGTAAGCCATTCCGCAGACTGTTTTTTGCGAGAATATATTGTTCTTTGCTTCAATAAGAATACAGTCAAAACTTGCTTGTAATTGAGCAACGGAACTTGGCATTGCTTTAAGAACTTCTGTGCGACTTTTTACATTTTCAACAACTTTGCGTTGAGAAGCAATGGTTGGTTGTTTTTCAAGCGGTAAATTGAACGAATTTTCCGTTTCAAACATTACATCGTTTCCGCTTTTAGCAGTTGCCGATTTTGCTTGTAAAAGTTGGGCATCGCTAATAATTCCTTTGATGGAGAAAATTTCCGCATATTGTGCATAGTATTTGGAAAGGTCTAGCAGATATTGTGAATAGTGGGTGCTTGAAATGTGCACGGGGTTTGATGCTCGTGATACATTTGGTTGAGCGTGATTTGTTGTATTGCCAAGAGGGTATGGTTGATGTTGTGCCTGAGTTGCTGGTGAAGTTTGTGTTGCAGGTTGTGAAGCTGGTTGCGTTACAGGCGGTTGTTGAGCTTGCAATTGTTGGTTTGCAGCTGCTGCGTATGGATTAATTCTTTCCATGGCCTTTTTATCGCCGGGGGTGTATGGCATGATGTTCGCATTTTTTGGTTGTGGCGGCTGCATTCCAAGAGATTGATACGCCTTTTGTGCGTAATAATTTGAACCAAATGTTTTGACGCAACTGGTGAAGCTCATGGAAATTGCCACGGAGTAAATGATTTTGTGACGCAGTGTCATATATTCCCTCTTAAAAATTAAACGATAATTCAACTATATTATAAACCACTATTTTCAATTTTGCAAGGAAAAAATCAGCTTTATTTTTTTGGAGCAGTGCGTGATGACATTATTGGTATGATTGTGGTTGGATCACGATATTCTTGGTTATAAGGAATTTGGTTTTGTGTTTGTTGTTTGTAATAGTTTGAATTATATGTTGAAATGCAGTTTGTGAACAACAGCAAACACATGCTTCCTAAAATTTTCATATAATCGATTAACCCATTTGCAGAAATTGTTATTATGGAAAAGTTTTTTTTCAAGAAGATAATAAAGAAATTTTTGGAAAATATTAATGTATTTTTTGTGTGATTTAAAAAGTCTTGCAATTTAAAAAGAACGGTTTTAATTTTTTTTTAGTAAAAATTATAGTTCTTGAAACATGGCAGAAGGAAACAATACGGGAAATAATGTAGTTCACAACGATATCAAATCTATTGGCATTGTTGAGGAAATGAAAACTTCATATCTTGACTACGCAATGAGTGTCATTGTTTCTCGTGCTTTGCCGGATGCCCGTGACGGTCTGAAACCCGTTCACCGCCGAATTTTATACGCAATGTATGAATCTGGAACACACTACAACAAGCCATACAGAAAATCAGCAAGAATTGTCGGGGAAGTTATGGGTAAATATCACCCACATGGCGATACCGCAATTTATGATTCACTTGCTCGTATGGCACAGGATTTCTCCCTTCGCCTGCCATTAATTAACGGGCAAGGTAACTTTGGTTCGATTGATGGTGATAGCCCCGCTGCGATGCGTTACACCGAGGTTAAGCTTGAAAGAGTCACCCATTCAATGCTGGACGACATCGACAAAAACACCGTTCCATTTATCGCAAACTATGATGGTTCCGAAACTGAACCTGCCGTTTTGCCAACTCGTTTCCCAAACCTTTACGCAAATGGAAGTGAAGGTATTGCTGTCGGCATGGCAACATCAATTCCACCACACAACTTGGGCGAACTATTGGACGCAACAATTGCGATTATCCACAACCCTGAAATTACAATTGATGAGTTGATGGTTATCGTTCCAGCACCCGATTTCCCAACAGGTGCTTACATAATTCGCAATTCCGGCATAGCAAAAGCAATGCACACGGGTTATGGGGCTATCAAAATCCGTTCAAAAGCAACGACCGAAGTGATGAAAAACGGCAAAGGTGTTATTATTATCACAGAAATTCCGTATCAAGTGAATAAAGCAAACTTGATTGAAGCAATTGCCGATCTTGTTAAGGAGAAGAAAATTGATGGTATTACCGAAATTCGTGATGAATCCAACAAAGATGGTATTCGAATCGTGATTGAAACTCGTAAAGATGCAAATGCGGAGGTGATTCTTAACCAAATTTACAAGTTCACACAAGCAGAAATGAACTTTTCGGCAAACATTTTGGCTTTGCTGAATGGTCGCCCTGAACACATGAACTTGAAGAAAGCACTGGTTGCGTTTATCGATTTCCGTGCTGATGTCATTACCAAAAGAACTCAATATTTGCTGAACAAAGTTAAGGATAAAGCCCACATTTTGATTGGTCTTTGTGTTGCGGTAGATTTCATCGACGAAGTCGTTCGTGTAATTCGTGCAAGCAAGGATACTGCGGAGGCTCGCAATTCATTGCTTTCAACAACATGGAACGCAGGAAAGGTTACGGAATTAATTTCCCTTGTGAGCGACCGCCGAAATGAAATTATCAATGAACAATTTAAGTTCACGGAAGAGCAAGTTCGTGCAATTTTAGAAATGAGACTTGCAAAATTGACAGGCTTGGAAAGGGATTCTATTGTTAAGGAATTGATGACACTTGCTGATGATATTCATAAATACACAGAAATTTTGACGGATAATGTCGTTTTCACAAAATTGATGATTGACGAACTTGTTGAAGTTAAAGAACGCTTTGCAACCCCAAGACGCAGTGAAATTCTTGATGATGCCGACGAAATTGACATGGAATCATTGATTAAAAAAGAGGACATCGTGGTTTCATACACAACGAATGGGTATATTAAGCGAAGCTCGCTTTCTGAATATAACACTCAAAAACGAGGCGGAAAAGGTAAGGTTACAATGAAAACCAACGAAGAGGATACTATTGCGCAAACATTTTTGGCAAATACTCACACGGATATTCTATTCTTCACGAACATTGGTCGTGTTTATAAATTGAAAGGTTACAGAATTCCGGAAGGCTCGTTCCAAAGCAAGGGCAGGGCGATTGTGAACCTTTTGAGTATGCAATCTGGCGAAACTGTTTCAAACTTTTTGGCAATTCCTGAATCTGGCGAAGACCACATTAACCTGATTTTCTCAACCAAAAACGGTATGATTCGCCGTTCCGACCTTGAAGATTTCCAAACGGTGAATGCTAATGGTAAAATTGCGATTTCCCTTGATGAAGGCGACAGCCTTGTCAATGTGCAAATTGCGGACGACACCCAGCATATACTTCTTGCTTCGAAAATGGGTCAAGCAATTCGCTTTCCGGTTGAATCTATTAGGGTGATAAAATCTCGAAATTCACAAGGTGTGACTGGTATGAGGCTTGAAAATCTTGACGAAGTCGTTTCAATGAGCATCATCAACAACCAAGGAAATGTTGACGAACACCAGCTTGAACAATTCCTTTCAATTCCGCAATCCAAACGCTGCACAATTCTTGCAATGGAAGCAAAACAGCTTGAAACCCTTGTATATTCAACAGGTTTGACGGTTGAAATTCTGCAAATGCTTGCTCAAAAAGAAGAATTTTTGTTGACTATTACCGAAAATGGCTTTGGAAAACGCACTTCAACGCACGAATATCGTATAACTCACCGCGGTGGCAAGGGCGTGAAAAACATTATTACAAGCAAACGAAACGGTTTTGTGAAAGAATCGTTTATTGCTCAAAATGAAAATGATGTCATAATCGCCTCCTCTTCTGGCAAAATTGTTCGATGCAATGCCGGTACAATTTCCATAACGGGAAGGTCTGCACAAGGTGTGAAAATTATTTCGCTTGCACAAAATGAAAAAGTGACATCTGTAACGAAAGTTGACGGTGCAAAAGAAGATGAACAAGAGGGTGATGAAGTGAGCGCGGAAGTATGAAACTGAAAAATCCACGCATACTTTTCCCTTTTTTCATGGCGTTGTTCATGGCATTTTTTATGTCGTTTGTAATGCTCACTGTGAACATTGGATTTGTCCCGAATTTTTTCTTCATCTGGATGCGGTCATTTGCAATTGGCTTTTGCACTGCGTTTCCAGTGGCGTTTTTTGTGGCACCAATTGTGCAAAAAATTGTTGCGAAAATTTGTAAGAAGTAACAGGAGCGACATTAAACCTATATTGCAAAAGGTGTGTTGTGTCGCGAATGGCTTTTGGGTGATTTCTTATTTTTGCCCCAAAAGTATTTGTAAATTATGAAGAAACCTTAAACTCCCTTCCAAATATCATAAAGCGTCCGCCCATCAAACGCGAAATACATCCAGCCGTTCACACTTGTATTTTTGAATGTGCCTTCCACTTCCAAAAGTTTCTTCGCCAAACCAGAAAGCGAATACTCTTCGCCTTCAAAAATCACTTTTCGCCCGTGTGTTGTTGTGCATTTAATGTTTGGATTGCGAGTGTAAATAAGTTCCGAACCAACCTCAATCCCCAACTGCTGAAATGTATATTGATTTTTTTGGCGTTCTTCTTTTGTTTCTTGAACTTCGGCAATTTGTTCGTCTTGGTCTTGATTCACCAAAAACTTCGCACCAGAAAGTAGCAACGCATTTTTGACTAAATTCAGACCGCAAGTGAAAAATTCCCGCCCTTCGTTTATGCGATAATCCGCAAAAATGTTGTGAAGAAGTCGCTCAACTTTTTTGTCTTCAACAATCACCGCATAATTGCAAATGAATTTTTCCGGCAGACTTGTAGGAATACAGTAGCAGAATACAATTGCCCGAGTCTTTTTTCAAGGTCGGGAATTGCGTTTCACATCAAAAAGATTTTGCGACATTGTTACAATTGCTGTCACGCAAATATTTAGTCGCGTGTGGTAAAATCGCTTATTTTTGTAGAGATTTCGCCAGTAGGTATGTCAAATAAACCGAATGCCCAGTTGCACCTTTGATAGCACGAGGATCCGCACCACCTTTGCCATCATAAGCAACACCAGCGATATCCATATGAGCCCATTTTGTGTTCATACCCTCTTCGCAGTTCACGAAACGAGCCAAAAATTGCCCAGCGGTAATCGTTCCAGCACCACGACCATTCCCCACATTTTTCATGTCGGCAACGGAAGAATCGATCATTTTATCATATTTTTCGTTGAGGGGAAGCCTCCAAACGCCATCGCCGGAATTTTTCGCCGCTTCTTCAATTTTTGATGCAATTTCGTCGTCATTTGCCATGTAGCCAGCAAAAACATCAGCAAGGGCAACCGTCACAGCACCTGTTAAAGTTGCATAGTTCACCATGAATTTTGGTTTGTAATTTTTTTGTGCATAATACAAGACATCACCAAGAACAAGGCGACCTTCTGCATCAGTGTTAAGCACTTCAACTGTTTGCCCAGACATAGATTTCAAAACATCACCGGGGCGATAAGCCCTTGCATCAACAAGGTTTTCGACAAGTCCAACCAATGCAACAACATTCACACGAAGCTTCATTTTAGAAATTATCCGCAGTGAAGTAAATGCAACAGCAGAACCGCCCATGTCAATTTTCATATCCTCCATTCCGTTTGCAGGTTTGATAGAAAGTCCGCCTGAATCAAAGCAAACACCTTTTCCAACAAGGGCAAGGTCAAAATCGCTTTTCATCGAATTTCCCTTGTATTCCATAATAACCATTTTGGATTCATTAAACCCAGCACGACCAACCGCCAAAAGCATTCCCATACCAAGTTCTTCCATTTCTTTTGCACCAACAACACGCACTTTAACATTTTCATCAAAGGCTTCGTTTATCATTCCCGAATATGAAACTGGGTTAAGATCCGTTGATGGATAATTCACCAAATGCCTTGCAAGCATTATGTTTTTTGTTATGTGGATAATTTCTTGTGTGTCTTCATTTGAAATCGATTCAATGTTGATTTCCTTTAAACTTGGTTCTTTGCCTTCAATTTTTTTGGAAAAGAAATCGTTGAAGCGGTAATTTCTTAACACAAGACCTTGCACAACTTGAATTTGCGTTTCGTTTGCAAATGTTGGCATTAAAAGGTTGATTGACTGAAACTTTCTTGCATTTACAACATTGCACAGTTCGGAACCAAGTTCTTGTTGATCGCCAACTATTTTTGAATTTGTATCTTTTTTTGCAAGGTGGATTAAATATTGCTTATCACCAATGATAGCATATCCGCTTTGTCCAGCTTTGCCTTCAAATGATGGAGAAACCGCAAGGAATTTCAAAATTGCATCAGCATTTTGCGGAATTAATTTGAGTAAAT
>CANCKZ010000018.1 GCA_947378695.1 Rickettsiales bacterium | reverse complement strand
TTTTTGTCAAGCATTTAGCACTCACATCACATTAATCAATAGAAATTTCTTTCTTGACATTTCTCAACTTGCCAATAATGGTTTTGATTATTTTGTTAGAACATTTATGGCAACAATTACACTTAGAAACGCCCTTAGGGACGCAATGGCAGAAGAAATGCGTGCAGATTCCACCGTTTTCATCATGGGGGAAGAAGTCGCAGAATATCAAGGTGCATATAAAGTTACGCAAGGTCTTTTACAAGAATTTGGTGCAAAAAGAGTCATCGACACTCCAATCACAGAACACGGTTTCACAGGAATTGCCGTTGGTGCTGCAATGAACGGACTTCGTCCAATCGTTGAATTTATGACATTCAACTTCGCAATGCAAGCGATCGATCAAATCATAAACTCGGCATCAAAAACGAATTATATGTCTGGTGGAAGAGTTGGTTGTCCGATAGTTTTCCGTGGTCCAAACGGTGCTGCTTCAAGAGTCGGAGCCCAGCACTCACAATGTTACGCCTCTTGGTATTCCCACTGCCCGGGGTTAAAAGTTATTGCTCCATACACAGCGAAAGACTCCAAAGCCCTGCTCAAAGCTGCTATTCGTGATAACAATCCCGTAATTTTCCTTGAAAGCGAATTGCTTTATGGCAACTCCGAAGAAATTGGTGACGATTTTGACGACACAATTGAAATTGGTAAGGCAAAAATTGTGCAAAGTGGAACTCAAATCACGCTTGTCTCGTTTTCGTACATGATGAAATACACGATTGAAGCGGCACAAAAGCTTGAAGAACAAGGTATTTCGTGCGAGGTTATCGACCTTCTAACCCTGAAACCTCTGGATACCGAAACAATCATAAATTCCGTGAAAAAGACGAACAAAATTGTTGTAATTGAGGAAGGCTGGGCATATTCCGGCATTGCATCGGAAATTATTTCCGTTGTTGTGGAGCAAGCCTTTGACTACCTTGACGCCGAGCCAAAACGCATTTGTGCAAAAGATGTCCCACTTCCGTATGCGGCGAATCTTGAAAAAATGTGCCTGCCAAGCGTGAGCGAAATCGTTGAAACTGTTAAAGCGATGGTTTAGGAGTTTTGAAGCGTGTCTTGCCAAGCACAAACTTGGCAAACGCCTCCATTTGGAAACTAAATTAGCAACTAAAAATTTGTTTTAATGCGAAGCTTACAAATTGACGGCAACGCTGCGAAAATTCTGCAATGTGTGATTGAAATTCTTATGACTTCATTTTAATGGATTATCCAAATTTTGCCATAAATTTAACAACTTCACCCCATTGAAAGCTAAAATTTTATTTTGAATGGACTTCCTTCCGTTTTTGATGTAATTCCTCACCCTTCGTAATAATATCGGCAAAGTATAGTGGGCGTTTTTTAACCTCAATGTGAATCCTCCCGATATACTCCCCAATCAGCGATGTTATCAACATTTGCACGGAAAACAGGGATATCATCAAAATCACTATCGTTGCAAAACCCGTTTGCGGACGGTCGTAAATCATGTGGTCAACGAAGACATATCCCGCATAGCAAACGCTGACTATACACGAAAAAATTGCAAAAATTGTGAAAATTCGCAGTGGTTTAATCGAAAATTGCAAAATTCCGTTAATTCCAAGGTTCAGATACTTCACAATGTTGTAATTGCTTGCTCCATGCAGGCGATTTGGCACATCAAATTCAACAATTGCGTGGTTCGTAAGGCCAATCCAGTTCAAAATTCCGCGAAACATTCGCTCGGTTTCGTCAATTTGCTTAATTCTTTCGATATATTTCCGTGAAATTAGGCGAAAATCCGGAAATGCGGCATCAAATTTGACATCAGAAAGGAAGTTCAAAACCTTATAAAAAGCCTTCGAAAGAAGAGTTTTCAAGCCGGTTTCCTTGTAATTCCTGCGTTTTGAAAGAACGATATCAAAGCCATCAAGCCATTTTTGGATCATCTCCACAATTACCGATGTCGGATTTTGACCATCGCCGTCCATAAAAAGCACCGCATCGCCGGTTGCGATATCCATGCCGGCAGTCATTGCAATTTCGTGACCAAAATTCCGTGTGAAATTCACGATTTTAATCTCATGATTTTCCTGTATTTTTTGCAATTCTTGAAGAGTGGAATCTTTTGATCCATCGTTCACACAGATTATTTCAAAGGCGGTTTGCTCTTGAAAAACTTGAAGTTCGTGAATTAATTGCGTTAATACTGGGTTGATATTTTGCTCCTCGTTATAGACGGAGACAACGATTGACAGGTTTTTTTTCACTTCAAGCATAAAACACAAACACCAATTATTATTATTAAAGTTCCAAGAATTTTACTGAGCGATAGTGCCTCACCAAGAAAGAAATAGGAAAAAAATAGCACGAAAATATACCCAATGGATATTAGCGGATAGGCGAGTGAAAGTGGAATTTTTTGCAAAGTTGTGACATAAATCAGCGTTGAAATGCCATAGAGGGCAAGTCCGAAAAACAAGAATTTGTTGGTTATAAACAGAAAAATGTGATCGCAAAATCCACCCTTGAACGATGCCGAACCAAGCTTAAAAAACACCTGACCAACTGCCCCAAGCAAGACTGCGATTAGAATTTTTGCAATTATCATTTTGGAATATAAATTAGAGTCTTGTTTTTTTCAATTGTTACAAATGCGATTTGCTCAAAATATTTCACCGCCTTTTCTTGACACACAACATTTTGGATTTCGCACATTGCAATTGAGGATTTTTTGTCGTGATTTTTTGGAATCCACGGGGAAATTTTGGCGTCAAAATTAAACAAAGCGTGCGGGTGCTGTGGCGAATAAAATATGAAATCTTGAATTGGATTCACACTTCCAACAGCGTAAATTATGGGACGGTTTTGCGTAATTGCGTTCCATTGCGTTTCAATTTCTGCGTTGACTTTCCGTGCGTCGTATCGATTCAGTTTCACATTAACATCAAACGCATAAATGCAAATTCCGTAAATTAAATAGGCAATATTGAGCAACGCAGCAAGCAAAATTATTACACGAGGCTTTGAAATTTCACGATTCCGTAGCAAAAATGTTGTGAATAAAAACCAGTTTGGAATACCCCAGACACTGGAAATTTCCATATTTGCGGCGAAGCCTAGTACCGTCATAACAAGCGTTGGCATGAATGTTAAATATAGCAACAGTGCGTTGTTTTGTGTGGAATTTTCAATAGAATTTTGAGATTTTTTCGTTGTGAAAAATACGACCAATGCGGCACATAATATAAATGGAATTTGTGCAAATGGAAAGCGAAGTGCGTAGTATCCAAAAAAATGACGCGTCTGAATTTGACTGTGTGCATACTTAAATGTAATGAAATCTGTTTGAAACAGCCAGTATATATGCGGAGAGATTGTTACGATAAACACTAAAACCGCTAAATATGCACGCTTATTCTTGAAAACATCCCTGCGTTTGTGTAGAGCGTACAGAACGAACACCGCAAGAAGGGCAAATGTTGCATACTTTGCAAGCATACCAAGTGTGACGGTGAAGCCGAATAATACCCAGTCTTTTGTGCGATTTTCTTGCAAAGATTTCACAAAAAAGAACGAAATTGCGGGGAAAAGTGGCAACAAAATTGTGTTTGCGTTGAACCTGAATGCCTTAAAGTTGTAATAAATGATAAATTCCAGTAATATCACGGCAAAAACTGCTTTATTTTCACTGATAAACCTTCTAGACAGCAAGAATATGAAAATCATTGCAACAACAACGGTGAACTGGGAAAGAAGGTAGTATGCAAAGTGCGATGTTCCAAAAAATGAAAGCCAAGCATAAGCAACCCAAGCAAAAAAAGGCGGATGTTTGTAGTATCCAAGTTGCATTTCTTGCCCCCAGACATAATTTTCCGCCATATCGTCTGGTAATTGCAGGCAATAGATGTCTCGTCCTAGTGTTAAACAAAACAGGTGAAACAGGAAAAATGCCGCTAGGATAATGTAAGATTTGTTAATTTTTTGCATAAATTTCATAAAATATCAGAAAGAACATCGCACGCTTCGTTGTAACCATTCACATTTTGCGTGAATGCAATTTTTGCCAATTTCACCGCACCTTTTGCAAAAATGGAGCGATCAAACGCCTCGTGACCAATCCAAATTCGCTCATCGTCGGAAATAAACGAAGCCTCGTGATAGCCCACCGTTTTTCCGCCTCTTTCAATGCCAAAGCCAATTTCGCCCTGCCTTCTTTGCCCTTGAATTGAGTAGTCTCGCTGGATATATTGCGTGGATCTGCCCTCCGAAATTTTTTTTCCAATTGTGATAGCAGTGCCAGATGGTGCGTCTTTTTTGAGTCTGTGATGACGCTCAAAAACCTCCGCATCGTATTCATCACCAAGAAGGGAACCAAGCTTTTTCACCATTGCAAACAGCAAATTCACGCCAAAAGAAGTGTTACTGCCCCAGATTATCCCATTTTTTTCGCCATATTCCCTCATCGCCGTAAAAGTTTCGGGCGAAATTCCCGTTGCTCCGCTAACAATTTTGCAATTTGCGTGTTGTAAAACTTCAAGCAAGCCATTTTCGGAGGAAAAATCGATAATAACATCAACCCCAGCAACATTTGAGGCATTAATTGGATTTGCCGAGGTAAATTTCGCAACAAGGCTGAGCGAAGCGTCCGCTTCAACAATTTTGGCAATTTCCTGCCCCATTCTGCCGTTTGCACCGTTGATTGCAATTTTGATTGCCATATAATTGAAATATTTCAAAGGAAATATTGGTAAAAATTGAAATGTCAAATATTAATTTTCTGGTTAATTTTTCAGGCGTAGGAATACCCCGTGACGAAGAATTTCACATTGCTAAATTTGCCGTTGCTCTGCTTTTGTATTTTCTTAAACACAAATTCCATTTCAATTGTGGTTGGAATTTTTTTGAGTCTTTTGCCGTCAAAAACATAAATAATAACATCAATCGTGGCATGGTCGGGGATATCCTGTGCCATAAGCAGGTTGTGGAATTTGTCAATCAGGGATTCCTCGCTAATGTTAAGGTGGATATTCTTAATTTGCATTTTCACAAATGCCTTGCCGTTTAATTTTTTCGAGTAATCGTTCGTAAAACGGTTTTGAAATGTGTTAAGAACTTCACGAGATGAATATTTCTGCAAGTGCTTCATTTTTTCGATGAAGGATATGTAAAAATTATCGGTTTTTTCATAAACCTCAAAATTGTTCAAATACGATTCAATCGCATACTGCAAAATGTTGATATCGTTGCTGTGATAGTGCTTTTCAACTTTGGTAATGAATGGTTTTGATTCAAAATCGTATTGAATTGGTACAACTTTCACAATTCTTTCTTGCTTTGTAATTGCACCTTGAACGACATAAAACACGAAGCCAACAAGGAATATCATTGATAGCGTTATTGATGCAATAAACAGCAAAAACTTTATGTGATAGACATATTTAAAATAATACCATCGCTTTGCGTTATCAAAGTATTCCTTCATTTATCATAACTTTTTAAGCATTTTTCCTAAATACTGCCCCGTGATGCTTGCTGGCACCGTTGCCACATGTTCGGGCGTTCCAAATGCGACTAACTGTCCGCCATTAACACCACCTTTTGGACCAATATCAATAATGTAATCCGCAGTTTTAATAACATCCATGTTGTGTTCAATAATAACCATTGAATTTCCGTTGTCAATTAGTTGTTGAATAACCTCCAAAAGTTTCTTGATATCACTTGAATGCAGACCGGTCGTTGGTTCGTCTAAGATATAAAGCGTGCTTCCAGTGTCTTTTTTTGAAAGCTCACGAGCAAGTTTAATCCGCTGACTTTCCCCACCCGAAAGCGTTGTTGCAGGTTGACCAAGCTTCATGTAATCAAGACCAACCATCATCAGATATTTCAACTTATTGGCGATTAAATCGATAGGTTTGAAGAACTCGTAAGCCTCCCCAATTGACATTTCCAAAACATCACAAATGGATTTATTCTTATACTTAACCTCCAAAGTTTCCTTGTTGTAACGCTTGCCTTTGCAAACTTCACATTCAACATAGACATCAGGCAGAAAGTGCATTTCCACTTTGATAATCCCATCTCCCTGACAAGCCTCACATCTTCCGCCCTTAACATTAAACGAAAACCGTGACGATTTATACCCTTTGCGTTTTGCTTCCGGAAGGTTTGCGAACCAGTCACGAATATGCGTGAAGCAGGCTGTGTATGTTGCAGGATTCGAGCGAGGCGTTCTTCCAATTGGCGATTGGTCAATTTCGATGATTTTATCGATATGTTCAAGACCGGTAATTTCGCTATGCAACCCCGGTTTAACGGCACTTGAATGAAGGCGTTTTGCAACGGCACGATATAGCGTTTCCATTACAAGCGATGATTTTCCGCAACCACTCACACCCGTAACGCAAACCATCATTCCAAGTGGGAATTCAACATCGATGTTTTTCAAGTTGTTTGACCTTGCCCCCTTAATTTTTATAACCATATCCTGCTTAATTCTTCGGCGGGCGTGAAGTCCTTCAATTTTTAGCTTACCGGAAAGGTATTGACCCGTTATGCTATCAGGGTTATCCATAACTTCTTGCGGAGTTCCAGACGCAACAATATACCCACCTTTTTCCCCAGCAACAGGACCAATATCAATCAACATATCAGCTTCCAGCATGGTTTCTTCATCGTGTTCAACAACAATAACCGTGTTGCCGATGTCTCGCAAGTGTTTGAGTGTTTGAATCAATTTTGCGTTATCTGATTGGTGAAGCCCAATTGATGGTTCGTCTAAGACATACATAATTCCCGTTAATTCAGAGCCAATTTGGCTTGCAAGGCGAATTCTTTGGCTTTCACCACCAGAAAGCGTTTTTGCTTCACGGGCAAGGGTTAAGTAATCAAGCCCTACATTTTCAAGGAAATATAAGCGTTTGATGATCTCCTTAACAGAGCGTTCGGCAATTTCACGGTGTTGATCCGAAAGTTGCGAAACAAGGCTTTCAAACCACGCAATTGATTCTGTGATTGTAAGCGAGCAAACTTCGCCAATGTGTTTTCCAACAATTTTCACTGCAAGGGATTGCTCCTTCAAACGGTGACCAAAGCAGGCGTGACAGTGGGTTTCGTCTTGAAATTTGGCGATTTCCTCACGAATGCCATCGCTTTCGGTTTCACGCAGGCGGGCTTCCAAAATTGGGATAATCCCCTCAAATGCACGCTTCATGCGAGATTTACGCAAACCGTCAGTATATTCAATATCAATTTCAACGCCATCGTTTCCATAGAAAATAATTTTCTTTATGTCGTCTGGAAGTTCTTTGAATGGAACGGCTGTTGAGAATTTGTAATGCTTGGCAAATCCAGCGATAATTTGGTAGTAAAGCTTGTTGCTAGTTATGTTTTCCCATGGGGCAATTGCTCCATCGTTGATGGTTTTTGTGTCGTCCGGAACAATCAATTCCTTCACAAAATAGTGTTCTTTTCCAAGACCATTACACGCAGGACAAGCACCATAAGGACTGTTGAACGAGAAAATGCGAGGCTCCAAATCTTCAATAACAAAGCCGGAAATTGGGCAGGAGAATTTCTCCGAATAAACCAAATGGCTTTCAATATCAGCAGATTTCCCATTTTTGAAGTGAAACGATGTTGCTTCGTTTGGCAAAAATTGGATATCAACATAAACCAAACCGCCAGAAAGTAATAGTGCGTTTTCAACGGAAGAAGCAAGGCGTTCCTTGACATCTGCGTCCATTTCAATTCTGTCGATAACAATTTCAACGGAATTTTTGCGGTTTTTGTCTTCAATTTCGGCATCGTCAATGTTCATGTAATCACCGTTGAGGCGGACTCTTTGGTAGCCCTGTTTGCGAAGGGAAATTAGGAGTTTTTTGTGTTCGCCTTTCTGCCCACGAATGATAGGCGAAAGTATATTAAGCTTGGTACCAATTGGTAATTCCATAATTTCGGCAATCATTTGCGAAGATGTCTGGCTTATAATTGGCTTGCCTGTTGCGGGTGAATATGGAATTCCGATGCGGGCAAAAAGCACACGAAGGTAATCGTAAATTTCAGTAACAGTTGCAACGGTTGAGCGAGGATTTTTCGACGAAGTTTTTTGGTCAATAGCAATTGCCGGCGAAAGATTTCCAATGTAGTCAACATCTGGCTTGTTTTGAATGTTCAAAAACTGGCGAGCATAAGCCGAAAGCGATTCAACATAACGCCTTTGCCCTTCGGTGTAGAGGGTGTCAAACGCAAGCGATGATTTCCCGCTTCCACTGGGTCCTGTTATAACAATAAGCTTGTTTTTTGGGATATCAATGCTGATATTTTTGAGGTTATTTTGCCTTGCTCCGTGAATTATGATTTTTTCTTCAGTACTCATTTTTGAACCCAATTGTTTATTTATTGGCAATATAAATGATAAAATTATAATGTCAAATGGTTTATAAAATGGTTGATATTTCAAACTGATGTAATTAACATTTTTCAAGCTTGGAAAACATATTGATGCCATATAAACAGCCCCATAAAAAAGTTTATTTTATCGATTTCAACACGCAAACCATCGATGCAATCTGCTCAAACATTGCAAAATTGAATAAAAATCACGATGCCCTCCTCCTTCGCCACACAAATGCTGAAAACCTTGTAATTGCAAGGCAAATTCTGCGGAAAAATAAATCGTTTTGCACAATTTCGCACTTCAAAAATCGCATAAAATTGAACGCAACACAACGCAACATAACCCACCTTGCTTCTGCGAAAAATAAGCGTATTTCCGGGGAAAGTTCAATTTCGTTCCACCACATTCACGACATTTCCCGCATGCAAAAACTTCGCCCGAAAATTGTATTTCTTTCGCCCGTTTTTGAAACGAAAACTCACCCAGATGCAAAGCCGCACGGTAAAATTGGAGCATTCAAGCTTGCGTTTGAAATTAAAAAACAATTTCCAAAATGCGAAATTTACCTGCTTGGCGGGGTGAATGAATCAAGGTTTTCGCAAGTGAAAAAGCTTGATTTTTGCAACATTATTTCAGGCTATGGGTTTATCCGTGGATGGTGATTTCCCAATATTTGGCTTCAAGATTATCACTTTTTCATCGCTTTTGATTGTGCTGTATTGAATACGCAGAAGTTCGTCTAAATAACGCAAATCAACGATGTCTGCGTTAATTAAGCCAGCTTTCAAAGTTCCAATCCTGTTTGCTTCAAGCATTTGTGCATATTTCACTTCGTTTTCCTTGATAGCACTGCGTTCTTGAAAAATATCAACAACACCATGCTGACCAAAAAGGATTATTATAAAGAGATAAAAATTGACAATATATGCAATAATTACGCCGTTTTTCAGATACATACCTCCGGATTGTATGGTGTTTTTACCTTGCGAATGCTGAAATAAAGCGATGGAGTTGTCGCTTCACCGGTATCGCCAGTTTTTCCGATTTCATCGCCTTTGATTACCCTGTCGCCGACTTTTTTTGAAAACGATTTCATGTATCCGTAAATTGTCATCCAGTTGTCCTTATGCTTCACAATCATTAAATTTCCATATTCCGCAATGTCATTTCCAGCGTAGACAACCTCGCCAGAATATGCCGATGTAACCGCCCTGCCCATTGAACTTTCAATTATTACGCCGTCATTTTTCGCCCCACTTTTAAGAGTATCGCCGTAAGATTTCAGCACTTTTTTTGAAAGAGTTGGCCACGCAAGCTCTAATTCGCACGATTTCCCCGCTGGCAAAACCTGCGTTTTTGCAGGCTCCACTTGCTTTTTAACCTCTTTC
>CANCKZ010000017.1 GCA_947378695.1 Rickettsiales bacterium | reverse complement strand
GTGGTTTTCAGTGCAAGAAATTTCATTATTTGCGATGTAAATTTCCGGACACCAGAACCATCAACGCCAATATTAAGCCTTTTGCCTTTGATATCTGCAAGCGTTGTTATGCCTGAATTTTTTGATGCAACCAAAAGAAATGTTTCGGTGTATAGTGGAAAAACAACTGAAATGCTTGAAGATTCGTTGCGTTTGTTCTTTTCGGATAAATATGTGAAAAGTTCGTCCGCTTGAACAAAAGCAAAGCTGTTCAAACCGCCTTCAACGGCACTAAGGTTGTATTCTGAGCCGGGTGTTGATTCCACAATACACTTTTTTTCATTGCCTGCGGAAAGGTTGAAAATGCGACAAATCGCCCCGCCACTTGGGTAGTATAACCCTGATGTTGAGCCAGTTGCAATTGTGATAATTTCTGTCGCAAATGCGGAAAATGATGTGAGTGTTAGCACAAATACGAATTTGATGAGGTTCAAAACCGACATATATAAAGAAAACTTTTTCAAACAAAATAAGTTTTATGAAAATATAAAAATCAAGGTTTTTTATTGCAAAATTACACAATTTGAAATTTATATATTTTGTGCGTGCGAAGGTTATGCTGTGTTGGCTGTGAATTAAAATTTTTGTGGAAAATTGCGAGGGTTACTCAGCAAAATTGCACTCTGCGGAAAATTTGTGCCTGTCAAATTCAACGGAAAAAGCGTGCAGGAACATGCGTTCTGATGGCGTTCCACCATATTTTTCGTCCCCAATAATTGGCATTCCAATGTGTGAAAGATGCACTCTGATTTGGTGCATTTTCCCAGTTTGCGGTTCAACAAGAACAATGTTTTTTCCGGCAGAACTGAACTTTGTTACGCAGGAAGTTCCGGCTGTTGCTACCATTTTTTGCAGATGGGTATCTTTGTGAAGATCTGTCTGAATTGTGCCGCTTGGTTGCGTGATTTTTTCAACCATTGCATAATATTTTTTCCTTACAAGGTTTTGTGCGAACAGTTGGGTTACATGCCTTGCCATGTATTTATTTTTTGCGATAATCATAATTCCGGAGGTTTCTCTGTCCAACCTGTGCGTAATTCTTGCTTCAATTTCATACTGTTTTGCAAGAACATCGACCGAAATTCCACTTGTTACACCGCCTTGGCTTGAAATTCCACACGGCTTATTGATTATTATAAGATCGTCGTCTTCAAAGGTAATCCAGCTGCGGAATTGTTCCACAAGTTGTGGGTTCACATAGACCTCCTGCGGGTTTTCTTCAAGGAAATAATAGACTTGAACCGCATCGCCAATTGCAAGCATTGCAGATGGTTCAGCTTTTTTTTTGTTGAGCTTTATTTTTTTTTCACGCAACAATCTTGCAACGAGGCTTTGTGGTATTGTGAATTTTTCACGAAGAAAGCGGTCAAGGCGTGAATTTTGGTAGTTTTTATCGATTATTATTTCCATTGTGTTTTATTGAAGTTTTTATTGAAGAAATTGCTGCTTGAATGGCGAAGTCTTCGATTGAATTTGGTTCAATTTCTGATGTGCTATTTTGGCTGTCTGCTTTTTCTTCATTTTGTGAGTCAATCTTTGTTGTGGTTTTGTCAAGTTTAATATGATTTTTATACACAGCCTCCTTGTTTGGGAAGAAGTCTTTGCGTTTTTCCTGCTTTTTAACTTCAAGTTCGGGAATTGTGACATCAGGTTTCACGCCTTGTGCTTGAATTGAATTGCCTTTTGGGGAATAGTAAAGGGCGGTTGTTAATTTTAACGCACCTTTTTCACCGTCTTTTAAAGGTGTAATTGTTTGAACGGAGCCTTTTCCAAAAGTTTTTTGCCCAATCACCATTCCGCGGGAATTATCCTGCAATGCAAGAGCCGTAACTTCCGAAGCGGAGGCCGAATATGAGTTCACAAGAACTGCTACCGGAATTTTTGAGGATATAATGGGTTGGTCATCGCTGTGAATTGCAATTTTTCCATCAAGCGATGAATAACGCACTTTGCGACAATTTTTTTTACTTCCAATGCAGGAAAATTCGTCACTTTTTTGCATTTTATCAACGGCAGAAACTTGCACTATTGTTGCATTTTTTTCCACAAAAAGCGAAGATAACGCAATCGCAGATTCTAATATTCCACCCGGATTGGAGCGTAAATCAAGCACGATTCCTGAATATGATGGGTTTTTTTGCAACGCCTTGAATAGTTCGTCAAAAGTTTTTTCGTTAAAAGTGCTGATAGAAAGAACAAGAATGTCATCAATTTTTTGCGATGATACCGTTTCAACTTCAATGTTATCACGAACTATCTCAACTTCAATGGGCTTTTCTGCGTCTTTTCTGAAAATATCAAGCTTCACTTTTGTGCCTCGCTTGCCTTTTAGGTTGCTTGAAACATCATCAAGAGACATTCCAAATGTTGACTGTGAATTTACATGAGTTATGTAATCGCCGTTTTTCAAGCCAGATTTTTCCGCAGGCATACCCTTAATTACACCAATTACACGAATCAAACCTTGGTGGGAATCGATATAAACACCAATCCCAGAAAAGCTTCCAGCAAGAGACTCCGTCAATTTCATATACTCCTCCTTCGTGTAATATGTTGAGTGCGAATCAATTTTATCAAGAGCACCCTTCAACATTCCTGCGGTTATATCTTCATCTTTGATATCCGTTTTTGCGGAATATCTTTTTGCGTAATTGATTATATCACGAACAAAGACAAGGTCTTCGTCTGAATAATTTCCAGCGTTTGATTGCATTGAAATTGAAAGGATTGCAATCAATGCAATTGTTATGCGTGCAAATTTATTCATTTTTTAAAAATCCAAGTTTGGGTAATGTTGTGGTGTTAAAATGCCGGCAATTCTTTCTTTGAGCAATGCCCTGAACGCTGGTTTGGATTTCACGATTGAATACCAGTCTTTAATTTGAGGAATTTTTGACCACTGAATTTCGCCGAGGAAATCAAGACTTGAAAGTTGCGTTGCGGCGGCGATGTCTGCTATGGAAAATTTTTCACCACCAAGCCAAGTATTTTTTTCCAAAAGATAGGTTGTGTAATCAAAATGAATGCCAAGGTTATAGCGTGCCATGCTAAGAATATTTGTGTTTGGCTGTGCTTTTTCGTGGAAATATTTCACCGCTTTTTCTTGAATGAAGAATTTTGTGCAGTCTAGGAAAAATTTTTCCGTGAACCATAACGCCGTTTTTTTTGTTTCAAGTTTATTGTTTTCCTCTGGAAAAAAAAATGTTGGTTTATATGTTTCAAGTAAATATTCAATTATCAACTGTGAATGGTTAAGAACATCGCCGTTTTTTGTAACAAGAACGGGAACTGTGCCAGCAGGATTAATTTGTAGAAACTGTTCGTCATATTCCCAGAATTTTTCCTCAACAAGAATATATTCCAATTGTATTTCATTTAAAATGAAGCGAATCATTCTTGAAAAAGGGCAAAGGGAGTAGTGGTATAATTTATACATTTCAGAAGAAAAAGGCTTATATTTTTAATAACACAAAAAACTAAATTTCAACTTGTTTTTCAATCTCTTCAATTCTTGATCCACATTTTTTGGTAATTTCTAAATCTTTTGCAAAAAAACATTCACCAGTGCGAAGCGTTACCGCAACAAAGCTTGATTGCACCGATACATTTCGGTTTTTTGAAGCACCAAGTTTCTTGCCTTCGGTTTGCAGTGTGCCTTTCAGTGGAATTGTAAATTCAATGGCGTTGTTGGAACTTTCGCTGATTTTGATGCCATCAATTGAGGATTTTGCGTATGTAAATTTCCCAATATTTGTGAAGACTATCCAATAGCTTGGGTCGTTATACATTATTGAAGAAACATGCACAATGGGGTTGATTGTGATTTGTGTTCGCTCTGTTGTGAATTTGCGTGGTTTTACGATCATTTTTTTTCCTTTGGAAAAGTAGTCAACGGCTTGGTTGACGAGGGCGGAATCTTGCGGAGTATAGAAAACATCGCGATATTGCGGTATGTTGTATGATGGATCAAATTTTACGGGTTCGTCTACTGTTATTGGCTGTGGTTTGTTTGAGGGTTTTTGTGAATCAGACATTCCAAATTCAGCTTTTGCAATTTCGGTATTTTCAATTAACGAACTTTTTGCAAACGAAAGTGCGCTGCCAAGTTGTTTGATATCCTGCGTTTGAAGTGGGTTGGAATTTGCCTGTAAAAGTTTTTTTTGCATGCTTTCCGTTTGTGGAGCAGTTGGGGCAGCAAACTTGGAAACAGTTGCAGTTGATTTCACATTTGCCGTTTCGGTGTGAACCACTCTTTCTGTTGATGCGTATTCTGTGGCGAAGGATGAAAAAGTTGCCAAGAAAAAAAATATGTGTAGCATAAATTATTTTATAAAAAACCAGTGAAGAACCAAATGAGTGTTAACCATTGCGACATTTTGCCCTGAATTTAACGCATTAATTACGCTGTTATCAATTTCCTTAACCACTCTTTTTGTTTCAATTTTTTGAATAATAATTTGCCCGTTTGCTTCAAGATTCAAGCTTTGAATAAATGCTTCGGTTTGTCTTTGAAAGTTGGAGTTAAATGTAACCTCAATTTCAAAAAGATTCAGTGGCGTAATTGTTTGAAGGTCTTTGTACATGACGGAAAGTATGGAGTTTTTTTCCGAGACATTGTCGATCACAAAATTTGCAAGTTGTGCTTGTTCGGCAAATTGAGTAAGGGTTTCAATCATGTATTGCCTGCCGTTTTCTGTGTTGTCTTTTTTGTGTTGTGAAAGTGCTTCGAATGATTCCATAACCAAGGCTTTGTTTGCATTAATTGCACTGCTTTTGGAAGAAGACATTTGCACCTGTTTCATTTTCATTTCAGACTGCACATTTTTCTGCACAAAGTGGTTTTTCAAAAACAACGCAAGTGCCATTAATATTAGAAAAACGACAGAAATGATTGCGATTTTCTTCAAGAAAGAGGCTGATTGATTCCTTAAATGGATTTGATATGACCTGTTCATTTTGTTTTATTGTTACTTGTTTGGTTAGTAAGTTTTACTACGAAATCGTTTGACGATTCATCAATTTTCCTTGTTATTTCATAGCGATAGAACACTCTGCGAATGTCGGAAACAAGGCTGTAATAGTCCTGCAATTGTTCGGCATTTCCGTTGATTGTTACTTCAATTGCGGCGTTTGCTCCATAACATTCGGAAGAGCAAGAGTATGCAATTCCTTTAATATAAGCCGTGCCTTTCACAAGTGGTTTCAGTTGTTCAAAGAACGAGAAGTAGGTATCCGTTGTGAATTGCGAATATAGTGTGACGGTCTTTTTTTGGTGTTCAATATTTCTGCCCAAGTTTTCAACACGGCTTAACATATGCGAAACATCAAGAGAATTCGCATTGCGATATTTCGTGAACGATTCCACTGCCGACATTGCCATCATAAATGCTTGATACGCAAACATGAACATAATAGCAATTGCAACAAGAATTGTTGCCGATTTTTTCGTGTAGTGTTTGAGGATTGTGGAAAAGAATTGTTTGTTTTTTATGAAAAATGTTGGTTCGTAAATACACTTAAACGCTATGGCATCAAGGGTGTTTACTGTTTCAAGGTTATCGCTGTAACCTTTGTGATAGAACAATTTTGCGTTGGGAAGATCTGATTGTGTGTAGTATATTGAGGTGTTATCAAACGATGTTTTCAGTACCGATTTCAACAAAGATTCACTTCCGTAGACATAAACACGATATTCAAGACCAAGCTGCGTTGCGTAATCTGCAATTGTAAAAACCGTTGTATCAACTTCCTTTTGAATTGCTTGGTCGATCTGCGTGCAAGGTATGTGGTGGTGGAATAGAATTTTTGTGCCTTGCGAAAGGGAAAAATTTATGCCTGAAATTGGGCTGTATTGTGCAACAACGGTAAGTTCGTCATGTGTTTTATCACGAACATCAAGAATATCCTGTTCAACAACAGGCATTGGTTTTGGCATGTGAATTGTGCGAACATTGCCCTCGCAAATATCCAAAACTTCAAGAGTCATGGAGAAGTATCCCGCAATTGGGTTTGGAAATTTTAGAAGAAGGTCAATGCAAAGGCTCGTATTCAAAGTTTTCACAAGGGAAACCACCTGATAGACATTTTCTGTGGATTTGGCATCGTGCGATGACAGGGTGTAATAATCGTGAATGGCTTCTTGTGGAACATCTTGCGATATTTTCTTGATAATTGAATGGTGAATTGCCGTTGAACTTATGGCTTTAAGGAATTTATATTCTGTGAACGATTGGTTTGGAACGTCGAAAATAATTGCAACCGGAATACCTTCTTTTCCGATGAAGTAATCCTTAAAGAAAGATTTCAAACTGTCACTTTCTGTGTTGTATGAAATTTTATAGACCCTTGTAGAAAAAATTTTCCCATTCAGAAAGCGAACAAAATATAATTCACGACTTCCTATGAATAAAAATATTGAATTTCTTTTTAGTATTTCAAGACCTGCAAACATTATAGTTCCTTAGTTGTTCATAAAGTAAATGTGCGTATTTGTTGGAATATCCTGCACCAAGAAAGACATAAAACACTTTGCGTTTTTGTCCAAAAAACTCTTCCACGAAAGCGAAGGTGTTATCACTTAAAATGATTTTATTAAATTTCAAGTTTTTTATTACAAAATTTTGCCCAGAATTTGGTTCAACATCTGGTTCAATAATTGACCCAGCAAGCGATCGTCTCGTCTTCCAAAGTTCTTCAATATCCCTTACAAGTTTTTCCGATGATACATCTTGCTGGACATCCCTGCCTTGAATTCCAAAAATCTCCATCATCAGAAGATGATTACAGCCATCAAAACATGTAAGATATTCATTGTATAAACTTTCAACACGAGTATATTTATGCGGTTCGCAAATAACAACAAATTCGGCGTTGATATCCTTGCAATAGGAGGAGAAGGAATCAATGAATGCTTTGATTTTTTTTGGACTATGTGCGTAGTCGTCAATAACAGTAACACTTCTGCCGTTCACTTCAACTTCGCCAACAATTTCCACTCGTTTATTTGCACCTTTGAAATTATTAAACACGGTGTTTGTTGTGTTTTGAAGTAGTTTTGACGCAACAATTAACGCAGGAAGGGCATTGAACGCATTGAGTTTGCCTATCATTGGAATTTTGATATTTTCAAGCTCAACAACGCCACCGCAGGAAAATTCCACCGCATTTGGAAGATTTTTCGCTTCTTTAAGATAGCAGTTCGCAAACACACTTTCCCCAACTTGGTGAATGTTTTTGAAGCTTGCAACTTTATCAATTCCGGAATAGGAAAAAATTGAGGATTTATATTGCGTGAAGTTGTGCATAAGTTCCACCGTTGTTTTGCAATTGGCGTTGAATATTACAATGCCGTTGTTTTCAAGGGCATTTTGTGCAAACTTGTGAAAATGTGCGATAAGATTTTCACGGTTGTTGCTATAGCGTTTGTGGTCAAGGTGGTCAGCGTCAATATCCGTAATAATTGCAACGGTGAAGTTCATATCGGCAAATGAACCATCAGATTCATCAGCTTCAACAACGCAAATGTTGGATTTCTCGTTTATAAACACACTTGAATTTACTTCGTTCAAAACCGTTCCAATTATGCAAGATGGAAGTGTTGTTGTTGAAGCTTTGATAGCCTGCCAGCAAAGTGCCGTTGTTGTTGTTTTACCAGATGAACCCGAAATTCCAACACGAATTTCAAACTGGGAAAGTATTAATTCCAAGGCTTCAAATCGTTCAATAATTTTAATGCCAAATTTTTGTGCTTGCATCATTTCCGGATTGCTTTCCGGCACTGTTGATGTTTTCACGATAAGACTTACTTCGTTTGTGATGTTTGAAGATTCATGGGACGAGAAAAGCTTAATGCCAAGTTCTTCAAATTGGTTTATGTATTTGGAATCCGTTAGGGCGGAATCGGAGCCTTGAACTTTCATGCCATTTTGTGCGAAGCATTTGGCGATGCCACTCATTGAAACGCCACCAATGCCGATAAAGTGAACAGTTTTTCCAATAAGTTCGTGCATATTCTTCATAGTAATGAAATAGGGTTTGCTTTATAGCTTGCTTAATAATTTTATTTGTTGATTTTTCAAGTTTTTTCTTTGATGGATTCTAAAATGACAAATTTTATGACAAACTTTTGCGAAAATATGAAGGGCATAGCTGGGAAATGGATACATAATTCCTTAATGTTTATCGTTATTCCGCTTGTTGGTTTCTTCTTAGATTACGCCAGCAAGGTTTCGGTGATATACAACATTTGCATTCCAAGAACAACGGTGAAAGTTCTGCCGTTTTTTGATATCGTTTGCGTTTTGAACACGGGCGTAAGCTTTGGGTTTCTTTCTGGAATTGAAAATGGGAAAGTGATTTTGCTAACAATGACAATAGCAATTCTGTGCTTCATATTTTTCATAATGTATAAAGAAAAAAATACATTTGTGAAATATTGTTACAGCGTGATAATTTCCGGTGCTATGGGAAATATTTACGATCGCCTAATTCACGGCGGAGTAATTGACTTCCTTGATTTCTTCGTGAACAATCATCACTATCCTGCGTTTAATGTTGCTGATAGTTTGATATTCATTGGAATTTGTGGCATTTTTGGACATCAATTTTTCACAAGAAAAAAATAATTACAAATGTATGAATCAAGATATACTATTAAGAAGACTTCTAATTAACTTGGAAGCAAAAAAAGACGAAATATTTTCCGCAAACGCACTTGATGTTTCAGCCGCAATTCAAGAAGGAAAAGACACGGCATTTATTGAACGCCTAACCGTTTCGCAGAAAACATTTGATTCAATGGTTGAATCGCTAAAATCAATAATTGAGCAAGAATCGCCAATTGGAAAAGTTCTGGAAGAATGGATTGTTCCGCATAATGGGTTGAAATTTCAGCGAATATCCTGCCCAATTGGAAGGATATTGATTATATACGAATCTCGCCCCAATGTTACGCTTGATGCGTTTGCTTTGTGTTTTAAATCTGGGAATAAATGTGTTTTGCGTGGCGGAAGGGAGTCGTTTTTGACATCGTCAAAAATTGTGAAAGTAATTCACGCAACATTTGATGAACTGAATTTGAGCAACATTAAACACGAATTTGTGCAATATGTTGAAAGTTCTGATAGGAAACTTTTGGAAGATATTCTGAAAAAAAATGATGAAATTGACCTTGTAATTCCAAGAGGTGGAAAGGGTTTAATTCAGTTCATTTCCAAAAACACCACAATTCCAATTTTGAAACATCTTGACGGCAACTGCCATACATACATCGAAAATTCGGCAAATCCACAAAAAGCAATCGAGGTTCTTATCAATGCCAAAATGCGAAGAGTCTCCGTTTGCGGTGCAACTGAAACCGTTGTGATTGATGAAGATTTCGCCAAAAATCACCTTTCAAACATTGTTGATTCAATGCCCGCTTGCGAATTTGTTGGGTGCGTGGAATCAAGACGCATTGATGGACGAATTGGAATTGCAAGCGTTGAGGACTTCTATAACGAATTTTTGGATGCAAAAATTGCCGTCAAAATCGTTCAAAATGTTGAAGAGGCTATTGGGTTTATCAACAAATATTCTTCCAAGCATACGGAAGCAATTCTTTCGGAAAATCCACAAGCTGTTGCAAAATTTAAGGCGGAAGTTGAATCCGCAATTGTAATTCACAATGGGTCAACTCAATTTGCGGACGGTTTTGATTTCGGTTTTGGCGGTGAAATTGGAATTTCCACTGGGAAATTACACGCAAGGGGACCCGTCGCCCTTCGTGAATTGACGACATATAAATCATTCG
>CANCKZ010000016.1 GCA_947378695.1 Rickettsiales bacterium | reverse complement strand
CACCCGCCACACACCTTCCTTCCAAAACCCCACGCTTTTTTCGCAAAACCAAACTCAAAAACACCCCCTCACCACCGCTAAAACCGAACGCCACAAACCTTTCTTCCAAAATTTACCCTTCGGGGCGGGTGCGAAATTTCCGGCGGATATTCCTCCGCTTTGCTGCGTCATATCCCACAAAAACTTCGCTTTCCGTCCAACAAAACCGCTTCCATACTTCTCAACTCTATATTATATATATAATGAAATTTTTTACGCCACTTTCAAACCCCAAAACCGATTTTTTATTTTTCCCTCCAAAAAACCCCGTTTTTGTTATAGCACGCTATAACAAAAGTGATGTGTGTGATTTTCGTCAAAATGAAGAAGTCAATTCCTATAAGGGTTCTTTCGTTTTTGGAAAAAAGATTTTTTTTCTTTTTTATTTTTGTTATAGTGTGCTAGTGCGGTGATACACTAAGGCGAATTGTAAAGGCGAATGGTAAGAATATTCTTGACTTTTTCCACTTGTGAAACTATGTGTTTGGTATATAATAATTTTTTAAATAAACATGAAAGTTGCTGTTATCTATGATACATCGTTTGGTCATACTGAAGTTATTGCTAAGAAAATTGCCGAAGGTGTTGTTTCTCAAAATTTAGAAGCAAGGCTTTTTGCTGTTAAGGAAATTAACGAAAAGCCTGAACTTCTTGCTGAAATTGAAGGTTTTGATGGCATTGTTTTTGGTTCGCCAACATACATGGGCTCTGTTTCTGCGGATTTCAAAAAGTTCATGGATTCCACTTCCCAAATTTGGTATGGTCAAAAATGGAAGGATAAACTTGCCGCTGGTTTCACAAATTCTGCAAGTCCATCTGGCGATAAGGCGAACACTCTTGCAACAATGTGTACTTTTGCTTGTCAACATTCAATGGTATGGCTTTCACAAGGCATTTTCCCAGACGGCACAATGAACAGACTTGGTTCTTGGGTTGGTTTAATGGCACAATCTGATAACGCACCCGCGGAAGTTACTCCGCCAGAAAGCGACAGAACATACGCCGTTGCATTTGGTGCAAGAATTGCAACATTCATGGCAACAAAATTGAAATAATCGTATAATATATATAAGCATTTTATGGAAGGAAATACCACAAAACAAGGCAACACTACAAAGCTGAATGCCGATTTCACAAAGTCGGCTTCAAACTCTGCAAATTCCGTTGAGGACAAGAAAAATGAAGTCAACAAAGAAATTGCCGAAGTTGAAGCGATGGTTGTTGAACTTAAAGAGCATCTTGTTCGTTCATTGGCGGAAAATGAGAACCTTAAAAAACGCCAACAAAAGGAACTTGAAACTGCAACGAAATTTGCAAACTCAAACATTTTGAAGGACTTAACAGAACCGTTCGAACAGCTTTTTATGGCACTTTCAATTAAGCCTTCGCAAGAAATTGCACAAAGTGCTGAATTTACAACACTTATGAGCGGCATTGAAATGACAAAGAAAACCTTCGAAAAAGCCTTTGCAAAGCATGGTCTTAAACGCATTTTTCCGCAAGGCGAAAAGTTCGACCACAACCAACATCAGGCAATTTCACAAGTTAAACAAGAAGGCGTTGAAGCTGGCATTGTTGTGACCGTTGTTCAAGCTGGATATATTTTAGAAGACAGAGTTCTTAAACCGGCAATGGTTGTTGTGGCAAGTTAGTTGTTGCAACTTAGTTTCTTTGCGAAATAAACGCATGCGACCACCCACTAACCAATATTTTGGTTATTAACTGCACTTTTGTGTTGACTCTTACCTTTGCGAAAATTCGTTTGGTAAGAGTATCAACCGTGTTTATCGAAATGTCCATTATCTGGGCAATATCCGTTCTTTCTTTTCCATTGTAAATCAGTTTTATCACTTCGCATTCTCTTTGAGAGAAAGGAAATTCTGTGTGGGAATCTTTTGCATTTGCGGTTTTAATATTGGCAAATGCGTTGTTGAAAATTGAACACATGGCAAGAAGTTGACTCATGAATGTTGCGTCGTTTATCAGTTTTTCCGATTTTAATGAAAGGTAAAACCCATTTTGACCAAATGGATATGCAAAAATTGGAATACAAATTCCGTGTTCAATGCCCTCCATTACTACCGAATTTTGCATTTGAAGAAGCGTGGCTTTTTGATCAAGAGTTATATGTATTGCCTTCATCTCAATGCAAGCTTCCTTCCATGTAAAGGGTTTGTTGTAGATTTTCCCAATATTTAGTGCTGGGTCAACAGTGCTGTAAGACCTTGTGTAATATCTTTCGCACCAAGATTGGTCATAGTTGTGGTACATAATTACTTGTTCAAGCGTTGTGTAGTTGTACTTAATAACGCCAACTGAGTGAAAGAAAGCTTTGAGGTGTGAAAGTATGTCATCAACCGTTTTTGCAGAAACAATATGGGGTATAATGTAGGATAGATCCTGCATATTATTGCAAAAATGGTTAAAAATGGTCGGAGTAGAGGGATTCGAACCCCCGACCTTCTGGTCCCAAACCAGACGCGCTACCAAACTACGCTATACTCCGCATCATTTAGATGATTAATCTTTTACTATTTTTAATTTGTCAAGTCTTTTCTTGACTTATTTAATAATGAAAACTACAAAAAAATACATTTATTCCCTTTTGTATGGTTCCATTTTCGTATTGGATTGGTTTTTTAATATTTTTAGTAATCGCACTTTCTTTGGATCTGCTCGTTTTCAACAAGAAGGATCACACTCCGACATTGAAAGAATCTCTTTTCTGGACTGTAATCTGGACAAGCATCGCCGTTGGTTTTCGATATGTTCTAAACGCAAAACTTGGAACGCAAGCTGGCGATGAATTCATTACTGGATATGTTTTGGAGCGAATTCTGAGCGTTGATAACATTTTCGTTTTCGTGCTGATATTCTCATATTTCAAAGTTCCTCTGGCACTTCAACACAGGGCGTTGATGATTGGAATTATCGTTGCAATTTTCCTTCGTGCCGGTTTCATATTCGCAGGGGCGGCATTGGTTGAAAAATTTGAGTGGATTTTATATGTCTTTGGTGCATTTTTGGTTTATACCGGTGGGAAAATTATTTTTGCAAAAGAGGGCGAAGAAAACCTTGAAGACAACAAAATCGTTAAACTTTGCCACAAATTTTTCAATGTTGTGCCACAATATTACGGCAAAAAGATTTTCGTGCGTGATAACGGCAAAAAAGCCTTAACAATGCTTGGTTTGGTGGTAATTTCAATTGGTGCTAGTGATGTCATTTTCGCTGTTGATTCCATTCCCGCCGTGTTTGCTGTCACAACCAACACTTTCGTTGTTTTCACGGCAAATGTCTTTTCCGTGCTTGGTTTGTGTGCAATTTTCTTTTTGATAGCAAATGTCCTCAACCATTTCCACTACTTGAAGTTTGCGCTTTCGATAATCCTCGTGTTCATCGGCGTGAAAATGCTAATCGTGAAATGGATTCACATTGATACCATGCACTCGCTGATTTTCATAATCGCCACATTCATTTTGGCAATTGTTGCCTCAATTGTTAGGGTGCGTGTTTTGAGGGGGAAAAGTGCTTGACTTTTGCATTTATAGAAGTGATGCGACTATATAATTTATATATTCCAAATGAAATCATTGTTGATAATATTGACATTTATCCTCTGTTCTGGGTTTATCCATCCTATGGATTTTCAAGAGTCACAAAAGGATGTGGTGATTAATAATATTAAAAAGCAAGTTAGAAAAGATTATTGCGAAGGCTCAGTCGATATGTGTCAGGATGTTACCCTTAGAATGATGGAGCGTGAAAATTTGAATGCCTTTAAAAAGCTTACAACAGCAAAGCATAGAAAAATTATGGATAGAGTAATTAAAGATTATTGCAATAGCAGTGTTGATATGTGTAACTATGTTACAATTCTAATGATGTACGAAACAAATCTAAAAGCGAGCAGTCAACAGCTAACATGGTAATGTATCTCACAGCCCTCACTCAACCACAAACCCACGAACTTTTTTGCCTTTTGCACACACAAAACCCCAATGCCCGCATTGAACTTGACCACGAAAACCCGTTTCATTTGCTCATCGCCGTGGTTCTTTCTGCGCAGGCGACAGATAAGCAAGTCAACAAAATTACCCCACCAATTTTTGAGGTCGTAAAAACCCCGCACGATGTCCTTGCCCTTGGTCACGACTGGCTTCGCGAGAAAATCTCCTCAATAAATTACAACAATACCAAGGCAAAAAATATTTTTCTTGCATCACAGCAGTTGATTGAAAATTTTGGCGGTGAAGTGCCAAAAACCTTGTCTGAACTTGAAACACTGGCGGGAGTAGGGCGAAAATCTGCAAATGTGATTTTAAATTCGTGCTTTGGCATTCCAACTTTGGCGGTGGATACTCATGTTTTCAGGGTGTGTAATCGGGTTGGTCTTGCAAATGCGAAGACGGTTCTTGAAACAGAAACGCAGGTTTTCCCGAAATTGCCGAAGGAATTTGAACTTTCCGCCCACCATTTATTGGTTCTTCACGGGCGTTATGTTTGCAAAGCTCGCAAGCCAGACTGCGGGAAATGCGTGATTTCCCATCTGTGCCCAAGCTTTGAAGCGTGATTTAGCTTGCGTCTCTTTTAATTTTGAAAATGTTTTTGAACTCAAATTTTTGACGATTCTGCGAATTTCCTTGACCTTCATTGATATCAACCACTTTTTTTGGAACGAAAGGCATGTTGCGATATTGCTTTTCTTTGTCCAAAACTGATTCATCAAATGTTGGAGTTTTCGGCTTATATGATGTTTCAAAGTAGTTATCGTCAACGATGTCCTCTTGTTCTGGAATGTCGTAGTTTGCAAACGATTCGTTTTCGTCTTCAATATCGTTCATTTCTTGGCGAACTTGTTGGAATTGTCTTGCTGTTTGTTGGGAAGGTCTTGGTTTGAAATCGTCTTCAATTTCTTGCTCTTCACGCATTGGTTGTGATGAATATTGACGCTCAACTTCTCTTTCATTTTGTGCGTTGCGAATTGCTTCGCGGATTGGTTGTCTAAGGTTTTGTTGTTGATTGAATTTTGCTTCAACTTTTGGTTTTGCAAGTTCAGCATCAAAAGCAAGACCAGTCGCAACAATTGCAACTTTTATCGAACCTGATGTGTCCTCTGTTATGATTGAACCAAATTTGATGTTTGCGTCAAGGTCAACCTCTGATGTTATGCGATCGATAATATCGTTGATTTCAAATAGCGTAATATCGTTTCCACCGGAAATGTTGATTAAAAGACCGGTTGCACCCTTGATTGATGATTCTTCAAGCAGTGGGTTTGTCATTGCGTTTTCAGCAGCACGAGCAGCCCTGTCCTCGCCATATCCTTCACCTTCACCCATTACAGCGTAGCCCATATCAGACATTATCACACTTACATCGGCAAAATCAAGGTTAATTAAACCAGAATTTGTGATTAAATCTGTTATGCAACGAATACCTGAAACAAGGACATTATCCGCCATTTTGAAGGCATCTTTTAGTGTAGTTTCCGCGTTGGCAATTCTGAAAAGATTTTGGTTTGCAATAACGATTGTGGTATCGCAAAATGCACGCATTTCTTTAATACCGTTTTCGGCAATTTTCATGCGTTTTTCTCTCTCAAAGGCAAATGGTTTTGTAACAACACCAATTGTTAGAATTCCACGCTCTTTTGCAATTTTTGCAATAACAGGAGCAGCACCAGTTCCAGTTCCACCACCCATTCCACACGCAACAAAAACCATGTTTGCATCGCGAATGTAGTCCTCAATTTCGCTTGCACTTTCTTCTGCTGCACGCTTGCCAATTTCTGGCATTGAACCAGCACCAAGACCACCTGTTACGGTTGCGCCAAGTTGAATTTTGTTTTCGCACGATGAAACTTCAAGTGCTTGTGCATCGGTGTTTGCTATGACGAAATCAACGCCACGAACGCCGGATTGGATCATGTGATTTACCGCATTGCAACCGCCACCTCCAACGCCAAATACTACGATTTTAGGCTTAACTACTGCGGTACTGTTGGACCCTCCAAATTTTAATGCCATAAACAAAAAAGAAATTGCAAAAAAGAAAATTATAATAATATATAGCTAGGAACAGGAAAAATAAAAATTCAAGAGTTTTTTCAAAAAACTTGACAAACCCCACATTCACACTTTTAACAAGTGTTATTTTATAGCTCAACAAAGTGATTAAAACCATATCAGCACTTGTAATTTGCACGATGCTTGCCTCTTGTGCAACATTAACAGGTTCAACAAAACACAAAGTTCACATAAACAGCAACATTGAAGGGGCAAAAATTACAATTGAAGGCGTTGGAACTTACACCACGCCAGCGGTTGTGAAATTGAGAGGAAGACCTTCGTATGTTATCACAGTAAAAAAGGAGTGCTATAAAACCAACACAGTTACAATTCACGGCAAACAAAGGGCGATTGCCGGCGGTGGTTTTGAGGTTATTCACCCCATTACTATGTTTATTGACCACATTGGCGGTGCTGCCTACACACTTCCACGCAAGGTTTTCATAAAATTAGAGCTTGAAGAGGATTTTCATAGCGATGAATGTCGGCAAAACCTCAAAAAATCTTTTTGAATAAAAAAATAAGTTGACAATTGTCTTATTGCCTTTTTAAAACCCCATAAGGTTGCCGCCGTAGCACAGTTGGTAGTTGCGCGTCCTTGGTAAGGACGAGGTCGCCGGTTCGATTCCGGCTGGTGGCACCAGTTCTTAATTCATTCAACCATAATAATCTAGGTCTTCTGCGAATATATTTTCATGCTTACCAGGAATATAAAAATATATTGCATATGCGTCGTGAGGAGAATACATATTATACCTAACGATACATCTATATCTCAAAATACCAAAAAAATATATTACCAAAGCTACCAATGCAACGAAAACCGCTACCAAAATCTTCCTCTTCATTGTCGTGTATTAATCTTCTTCAACTATATTCCAATGCGTTTCGGGATTGACTACCGCATCTTTATTTGTATAGCCGTTAGATGTGTACATATCAAATCCCGGCTGGTAAACTTCAAAATGTAAATGAGCACCCGTACTTGTGCCAGCACCAAAAGTATTTATCGTTCCACCGCTTTTGCCAATTTCTTCACCTGCAAACACATATCCATTAAGCTTTACATTTGTTGCATTAATTGCACTTAGGTGATTATACGATGTTTTGTAGCCTGCAGCCCTGCCTTCTTTATGTTCAACCACAACACGCCCGCCATAACTTTTACTATTAAAATTCGCTTGTTTTACAACTCCGTCAGAAACCGCTTTAACGCTCGTTCCTTGTGGCATTGCGTGGTCGGTGCCTTGGTGTGGTCTTTGCGTTTTATGAACTGGGTGTATTCTCATTCCAAATTTACTAGTTACAGGATATAGTTTATCAGCAAGTTTATGTGGCATATTTTTATTATCAATTAAAATTTTACGCAATCTCAACTATTCATATTCAGAGCAAGGAAGCACATTTTCCTTGACATTTCCCCCGTGCCATTTTTCCATTTGTAATAAATTAAAAGGAACTAATAATCAAAATTATGCCTGAAATTCAAGTGAACGCAAAGCAATACCAGTTTTTCGATCTTAACTCCATAGCAAGCCAGCACGGCGTTGATATTTCCAAAATGCCGTTTTCAATCAAAATTCTACTTGAAAATGTTGCAAGAAATTCAACCAAAGAAGATGTCATTAAAGTGCTTTCTTGGGTGAAAAACAAGGGGAAATCTGGCGGTGAAGACCTTGAAATTCAATACCTTCCATATCGTGTTTTAATGCAAGATTTCACCGGCGTACCTGCAATTGTTGACCTTGCCGCAATGCGTGATGCAACAAAAAAACTTGGCGGAGATGTCACAAAAATTAACCCAATTGCACCCGTTCACTTAGTAATTGACCACTCGGTTCAGGTGGATTCTTATGCAAGCAAAAATTCAGCGGAAGAGAATACTCGCCTTGAAATGGAACGCAATAAAGAACGATACGAATTCCTTAAATGGGGGCAAAAATCGTTCAACAATCTTTATGTAGTTCCACCCGGAACAGGAATTTGCCACCAAATTAATGTTGAACATATTGCTTCGGTTGTTGCTCAAAAAGATGGTATTCTGTTTTTTGATACCCTAGTTGGCACAGATTCCCACACAACAATGGTGAACGGACTTGGAGTTCTTGGCTGGGGAGTTGGCGGAATTGAAGCCGAATCTGTTATGCTTGGGCAATCAATGAGCTTACTTCTGCCAGAGGTTATCGGCTTTGAATTGAAAGGCAAATTGAACGAAGGAATTACAGCGACGGATTTAATCCTGACAATAACACAAATGCTTCGCAAAAAAGGAGTTGTGGAAAAATTTGTTGAATTTTTTGGTGAAGGTCTTGCATTTTTGACACTTGAAGACCGTGCAACAATTGCAAACATGGCACCGGAATATGGTGCAACTTGTGGAATTTTCCCAATTGATGATAAAACTCTGGATTACCTCTACTTAACTGGTCGTTCAGAAGAGCAAATTGAAATCGTGCGTCAATATTCAAAAGCACAAGGCATTTTTGGCGTGAACAACAACGCAGAATTTACCGATATTTTAACACTTGACCTTTCAACCGTAAAGCCTTGTATATCAGGACCAAAACGCCCACAGGATAAGCTTGAACTTGATGTTGTTGCACAGAATTTTTCCGAAACATTTGCAATTAACAACGAAATTGTTGAACCAAAAACTTTAAGCAATGGTTCGGTTGTAATTGCCGCAATAACTTCTTGCACAAATACATCAAATCCATCGGTGTTGATAGCAGCGGGACTTTTGGCAAAAAAAGCCGTTGAAATGGGTTTAAAAGTTCCATCATTTGTGAAAACTTCGCTTGCACCCGGTTCAAGAGTTGCCGAAAAATATCTTATAGAATCAGGCTTACAGAGGTATCTTGACGAACTTGGATTCAATGTTGTTGGCTTTGGTTGTACAACTTGCATCGGAAATTCAGGACCACTAAACCCCGAAATTGAAAAGGAAATTGCCGAAAAAAACCTGACGGTATCTGGCGTTCTTTCTGGAAATCGCAACTTTGAGGGGCGAGTTCACGCACTTGTTAAGGCAAATTATTTGGCATCGCCGCCGCTTGTTGTTGCTTATGCACTGCTTGGAACTGTTCGCAAAGATATCCTTTCCGAAGAAATTGGCGTTGATTTGAACGGAAATCCCGTGTTTTTGAAGGATATCTGGCCATCAAACGAAGAAATTCAAGCGGTTATGAAGCGGTTTGTGACTCGTGAAGTGTTCGTTGAAAAATATGCAAATATTTACGAAGGCACAAAAGAATGGCAGGATATCAAAGTGGTTGAAAGCGATGTTTATTCGTGGCAGAAATCTTCAACATATATTGAAAATCCACCATATTTTGAAGGCATGAACAGGGATTCTAGCGGGAAAATTGGCGATATCATCAATGCAAAACCGCTTTTAATTCTTGGCGATTCTATCACAACTGACCACATTTCACCAGCAGGCAACATTGCAAAAAGCTCGCCAGCTGGGAAATTTCTTGAATCAAACGGTGTGCAATCTGCGGATTTTAACTCGTATGGGGCTCGTCGTGGTTCACATTCTGTTATGATGCGTGGAACTTTTGCAAATATCCGCATCAAAAACGAAATGGCAGTTAGTGGCGATGGAATCGTCAAAGAAGGTGGATATTCTAAGGATTTCACAACGGGCGAAGTTCTGCCGGTCTATGACATTGCAATGAAACACAAGCAAAATAGCACGCCGATGGTCGTTTTTGCTGGGAAGGAATATGGCACGGGGTCGTCTCGTGATTGGGCTGCGAAGGGCACATATTTACTTGGCGTGAAGGCGGTTATTGCGGAATCTTTCGAGCGAATTCACCGCTCAAACCTTGTTGGAATGGGAGTTTTGCCGTTCGTTTTCAAAAATGAGACTCGCAAAACATTGAATTTACAAGGCGACGAAATTGTTTCGATCAAAAACCTGCAAAACTTGACTCCATCGCAAGAAGTTCAGGCTGAAATTCAATATTCCAACGGCACAACGAAGGAAATCACAATAATTTCACGAGTGAACACCAATCCGGAGCTTGAATACATCAAAAATGGTGGAATTATGCACTTTGTAATTCGAAATACGGCGTTGGTTGTTGAAAAAGCGAAATCTTACGGTGAAAAATCAACATGCGACACAAAAAGCGAGTGCAAACCTCAAAAACAGTGCGAATGCAAGTTTTGGAACGCAATTAAAGCGTTTTTTGCGAAGTTCTGCTGCTGCGAGGCTTCGAAATC
>CANCKZ010000015.1 GCA_947378695.1 Rickettsiales bacterium | reverse complement strand
CTGGCGGAGTTTTTGCCGATAAAATTCACTACAAACGGATTGCCATCAACAAATTTTTTCACAAAAACAGCACAGTGAATCAACAAAACCGCAGTTTTTAAGCCTGCGGTAATGCACAAATTTCACTTTTTCATCTGGCGTAAATCCAGTTTTTTGAGGAGTTCCAAATCTGAATTTGAATCGTTATTTTGAGTCGTCAACAGTTTTTCTCCATAGAAAATCGAGTTCGCACCTGCCATAAAACACATAGCTTGCATTTCTTCGCTCATGTTAAACCTTCCGGCGGAAAGCCTCACAAATGCTTTTGGAAACATAATTCGAGTAATTGCCACAAGGCGAATGTATTCGAATGGGTCAACATCTTTTGCGTGTTCAAGGGGAGTTCCCTTCGCCTTCACAAGCATATTAATTGGAATTGAATTTGGCTGGTGTTTGAGTTTTGAAAGTGTCACGAGCATTCTCAAACGGTCTTCAAAAGTCTCCCCCATGCCAACAATTCCGCCGCAACAAATGTTAATACCAGCATCAGCAACGTTATCAAGGGTTTCCAAGCGTTCAGCATAAGGGCGAGTTGTTATGATTTTGTCGTAAAATTCTTCCGAAGTATCCAAATTATGGTTGTAATAATCCAAACCTGCTTCCTTCATCGAGATTGCCTGCTCTTTATTGATTGTTCCAAATGTTGCACAAGTTTCAATGCCTAAATCTTTAACTGCGGCAATGATTTCACACATTTTTTCCGTGTCTTTTTCGTGTAATTTACGCCAAGCAGCACCCATGCAAAAGCGGGTTGCTCCTGAATTTTTTGCTTCAATTGCGTGTTTCAGAATTTCTTCTTTATCCATTAATGGCTTTTTTTCAAGACCAGTATTATGATGTGCCGACTGCGGGCAATATTTGCAATCCTCCGGACAAGACCCCGTTTTAATCGAGCAAAGTGTCGCAATTTCAACTTCATTTGGGTTGTGATTTTCACAATGCACTTGCCTTGCTTGAAATATGATATCAAAAAGTGGCTTTTGTGAAAGTTCAGTTGCTTGTTCTAAGTTCCATTGCATGTTGCTTTTAAGAAAAGTGTTTGCGATGGTAACGAAGTTTTTTTTGAGTAGTCAAGTTTTTTATTTGTGTGAAAATTTGCGTGATTTTTGTGGGAAATTTTTGTGGGAAATTGACAAAATGGCTTCCATACCTCTGCTTGTTGTATTATATATAATATACAACTTTTTTTCCACTCAAAAACTCGTCGCAAAACCCCACTTTTTTTATTTCTTCCAAACGAAAGCAGATTTCCCAACCAAACTAATTTCTTGACAAATAACCCGCCCACTTCCATTATGGTTGATATAATTAAATCTGGAACAAAATGAGGGATATTATTAAAATTGCAGGGCTTTGTGCAATCGCATTATTCACGACAATGAACGCAAACGCAAAAGTGGAAAACGCAAATGTGGAAAAATTTATTCTGGATCCACTCCACACCAATATTGTTTGGTCGGCAAATCATGTTGGATTTTCAAATCCTAACGGGAAATTTGCGAAATCTTCGGGCGTAATGTTTTTGGACGAGGCAAACCCCGAAAATTCATCAGTTGAAGTGGAAATTGACATGTCTGGAATAATTACAGGTTTTGAGGACTTCGACAAGCACCTTAAAGGAGCAGATTTCTTCAATTCTGAAAAGTTCAAAACGGCAAAATTTACCAGCACAAAAGTTGAGCTTGTTGCGAAGGAAACAACCAAAGAAATAACAAAAGACACGGCGAAAATCCACGGAAATTTAACGCTGCTTGGTGTAACAAAACCGATAATTTTGGAGGCAAAACTCAACAAAATTGGAAAGCATCCGTTCACTTTCAAAAAAACTGCGGGTTTCAGTGCAAAAACAACAATTAAGCGTTCAGATTTCAACATTAAATATGGCATTCCACTAGTTTCAGACGAAGTGAACATTGCAATTGAAGTTGAAGGCAGCGTTGAATAAATAAAAAAAATAGTATTTTCACAAAAAAATGACAACATTTTCCTGCATCGAATGCGGTGCTTCTTACAGTAAATGGGCGGGAAAATGCACATTTTGCAATTCGTGGAATACAGTTGTGGACGATTCATCGGACAAAATTCCCCGCACAACAATTGGTAAAAAAGTGGGGAAATCAGTGAAATCAACGCAGAAAAATGGCGGCATAGAATTCGTCAGTATGATGGATGTCACAAACGAACAGTCATCGCACCGTTTGCAATTTGAACTTGAAGAGGTGAATCGCATTTTAGGCGGCGGTCTAATGCCATCTTCGGCAATACTAATTGGTGGCGAGCCGGGAATTGGAAAATCGACATTACTCCTTCAAATTGCCAACGATGCTTCCAAAAAAAATTGCCCTGTGTTGTATATTTCAGGGGAAGAATCTGCCTTTCAAATTAAAGATAGAGCAAACAGAATTGTTGGAAATGACTGCGATATCAACCTGCTAAATGTTACGGATCTGCCCACAATTTTGACATCAATCCACCAACTTTCCAACAAAAATGCGATTGTAATTATCGATTCAATCCAGACGGTCTACATGGAAGAAGTGACAGCTGGGGTTGGTTCCATTGCCCAAGTTCGTGCGTGTAGTAACGAAATTATCACCCTTGCAAAAAAATGCGGAGTCAGCGTTTTTATTATTGGTCACATAAACAAAGAAGGGCAAATTGCAGGACCAAAAATTCTTGAACACATGGTTGATGTTGTGCTTTATTTTGAATCGGACGATACTGGGGAATATAGAATTTTGAAATCGATGAAAAATCGCTTTGGAAATGTTGGCGAAATCGGGATTTTCAAAATGCTGGAATCGGGACTTGCCGAGGTGAAAAATCCATCGGAAATTTTCCTTAGCCGTGAAAATTCGGAGCGAATTGGCATGACAACAACCGCAGGAATGGAGGGGTCACGGTCAATTTTGTTAAGTGTGGAGGCTCTTACAACGAAATCTTATTCCCCAATGCCAAGGCGAAATGTTGTTGGATACGATTCCAACCGCATGGCGATGATTCTTGCCGTTCTTTCTGTGCATTTGAAATTGAAATTACACGATCAAGATATATATTTAAACATTGCGGGAGGCTTGAAAATTTCCGAACCTGCCATGGATTTAGCCGTCGCCTTTGCAATTTATTCTTCTTTGCAAGAAAAACAAGTGCCGCATAATGTGGTTTTCATTGGTGAAATTGGACTTTCCGGCGAAGTCAGACCAGCAAGATTCATGGAAAACCGCGTTAAAGAAGCGAAAAAACTTGGCTTTAATAAGATAATCTGCCCGCAAAACGCCTCAATTTCGAAGGAAGAGGGGGTGATTTTCATCAAAAATGTTTCGCAAATGGTTGGAATTTTCGCAAAAATTTAGTCAATTTACTCAATTTTGATAGAGAAATTTCACTGTGAACATCGCTTAACAACCAACTTTTCTAGGGGAATTCTACCCAAAATTCCACTTCAAATTTTCCAAATATTTTTCAAACACCGTGCGTTATATTCCAGCACCCAATTGGTTTCTTCCTGCGTTAGCATATCAAAATTGATGGATTTTTCCTGAATTGGCACAAGGGTTATTGTTTCGAAAAACAGGGTGCTATCAGCATTTTGACGAACCAAAAGCAAGTTTTCGATGCGAATGCCGAATTTTCCCTCAAAATATGCACCCGGTTCGTTTGAAATAACCATGCCAGCTTTGAATTTCAAATTGCTTTCCGCACCAATTCCAGCACCAGATTCATGCACGGAAAGAAAGGCTCCAACCCCGTGACCCGTGCCGTGATTGTAGTTATATCCCTGCTCCAATAAGGGTTTTCGTGCCAGTGCGTCGATCTCCCTTGAAAGAGTTTCGCTTGTCAATTTCGCAGTTGCAACAGAAATGTGACCCTTCAAAACCAGCGTGAACCATTTTTTGTATTCCTCTGGCGGGTTTTCGCCCAAAAACACCGTGCGGGTAACATCAGTAGTGCCAAAAACCTGTTTTTCGGCGGCTTTGTCGATGTATTGACCGCCGCTATCAAGCAAAATTATTGAATTTTCCACCGCAGTTTTGCACGAATTTTCCTTTGCGTTGTAATGCACAATTGCGCCGTTTTCATTGCAACCGCAGATTGTCGCAAACGATGGCGTTGTGAAATATGGGCTTTTTTGCCGTGATTTCAGCAGGTTTTCGCCAATTTCAAATTCAGTTAAGCCAATATAATTTTGTTCAAGTTCACGCAGAAATTCCGTCAGAATTTGACCATCAATTTTGTGTGCATTAATAATTCCATCAATTTCGTGCTGGTTTTTTTGAGTTTTGAGTTCGGTTATCAAATTGTTTTTGAAGGTTGAAACCCATTTTAGTTCGTGAAATTTGCAGTAATTAATTGAAGGTTCAATATAGACATTGCCACGGATTTTTTCCAAATTTGGGTTCAAAACATACGAATTTTGGGTTATTAGCAGGGTTGTTTTGTAGATTGGCGTGAAGTCTTCATCGCTGCCACGAATGTTCAAAAGCCAGCAAACATTTTGCGGATTTGTTACTAAAAACGAGGTTTTATCAGTGTTTTTGAGGTAACTTTGCACCATTTGCATTTTTGAAATTGAGGAAAGTCCCGCAATTTTTGCATCAATTTGGTAAAATCCACTGCGGTTTTGAAATTTAGATTTCAGGAAAGCGTCAGCGTTTATAAGGCTTAAATTTGGGTTATCGTTAAGCATTTTTTGTGCGAAATCCATCGTGATAAGGCTGTAATTCAGTGCAATTTGTGTGAAATTTTTCGCACTTAACACGTTAAAGAAATCTTTGATATCAAGAACCTCAAATTCTGGCAAAATTTCACTGCGTGATTGAAGTGAGTATCTGCCATCTGTGAAAAATAGTGCCTCATTTTTGGTGATTATTGCACAACCATTTGAACCAGTAAAACCCGTGTATTTAAACAAAAGGTTGCACTCATCGCTTGAATATTCGCTGATATATTCGTCATTGGTGTTGAAAAAAATGCCATCAATGCCGTTTATTTGAATATATTCACGCAAATACCCAAGGCTTTCCAGTTGCAAACTATATTCCATTTTTCAGTAAATCATCAATTGAAACAAGGGTTTTTTCGCCAGTTGCACGGTTTTGAACTTCAACGCAATTTTGTTCAAGAGTCTTCTTCGAAACAACAATTTGCGTTGGAATGCCAAGAAGTTCGCTGCGTGTGAACTTTGCACCGGTTTGGTCTTGTGTGTCGTCGTAAAGGATATCGCCTTTGAGTGAGGCAAAAATTTCTTCGCATTTTGCTGAAACTTCGGCATCGTTTGTGTTGATATTTAGCAGGATTGCATCAAACGGAGTAATTGCCTTATGCCAGATAATCCCTTTTTCGTCGTTATTTGCTTCAATAAAAGCGGCAATTAAACGACCAACACCAATTCCATAAGAACCCATATAGGCGTAATCTAATTTACCTTCTTTGTTTTGAAATTGAACATTGAACGGAATGGAATATTTGTGACCAAAATAAAAAATGTGTCCAACTTCAATACCACGAGTCCTCACAACATTTGCGGGAGCTTCCCCCTCCACAAATTTTTCTTCGGTAACTGCGTAATATTTTGAAATTTCGCTTCTTAAATTTGGAACATCTTCGCCAGTGCGAACACGCTCCATAACGCCATCAAGCCCAGATTCATAAATTACCTCGCTTTCGCCAGATTGTGCCAGAACTAAAAATTCGTGGCTTAAATCGCCACCAATTTCGCCAGTGTCTGCCTTCATTGGAATTGCCGTCAAACCCATGCGTGCGAAAATTTTAAGGTATGCTTCGTAGTGGCGGTTGTAATTTTCCTCCGCTTTTGTTTCGGTTTCGTCGAACGAATAAGCGTCCATCATAAGGAATTCACGGGCTCTCATAACACCAAAGCGTGGACGAATTTCATCACGAAATTTCCACTGAATATTGTGAAGTGAAAGCGGGAGGTTTTTATATGATTTGATATCCGAACCTGCGATGAATGTCATAACTTCTTCGGCTGTGGGGCCGTAAATTAGGGTTTTGCCGTGGCGGTCTTGCACTTTCAAAGTTTCCTTTCCGCAATACGAACCCCTACCTGATTGATCCCACAATTCCTGCGGTTGCATTGTTGGTAGAATAACTTCGTGACAGTTAATTTTTGCGAGTTCCTCCCGAACAATGTTTGAAACTTTGTGCAAAACCTTCATTCCCAGTGGAAGCCAAGCGTAAAGCCCTGATGACACTTGTTTTATCAACCCCGCTTTTAACATTAGTTGGTGTGAAGTGAGGACGACATCTTTGGAAAGATCTTTTTTTGTTGGAATGTAGTATGCTGAAAGGCGTGTGGACATAATTATTTTGTAAAAAATTTTGATATTTCTGTTATTTCCTGAATTTTAAGGGAAGCCCCCCCAACCAACACGCCGTCAAGCCCCAAGGTGGAAAGACTTTCAACATTTGAAGATGAAACGGAACCGCCATACAGCACTTTTGATGCATAATATTCAGTTCGTAAAAGGGTTGTTACGGCGGAGATTTCCTCATTTGTTGGAACTTTCCCCGTGCCAATCGCCCAAACGGGTTCATAAGCAACAATGCAATTGTTTGTAAAAATGGACATTTGCACCTTCAAAACTTCGACAATATCTTCGCCAAGTTTTTCCCCAACGCAAAGAACGGGAATTATTCCCGCATTTGTAAGGTTCTGGATTTTTCTTGCTAAAATTTCGTTTGTTTCGCCAAAGTGTTGCCTGCGTTCGGAATGCCCCACAAGGCAATATTTTACGCCAAGTTCTTGTAACATTTCAGCAGAAATTTCGCCAGTGTAAGCACCGTTTTCAAACTGCGAAACATTTTGCACACCAATGTTGAACTTTGTTGCATCAATTGAACTTGCAAGGTGAAGTGGGGGAATTATTGTGATATTTTTATTTTGAATGTCTAAGTTATTTACCTCGTCAACAAATGTTGTAGTTCCGTTTGCCTTCCAGTTGAATAAAATCATTCTTGATAAATAAAATTTAGGTTATCATAAAAGTGGATATTAACTTTGTCAAATATTTTTCCAATGAAGATAGGTTTTATTTTTGGAAACGGTTCACTTCCGGAAGAACTTCTTGCAAAACACCCAAATTGCGTCTGTGCGTTGATATCATCAATGCCAAAGAATATTGAACTTGCAGAAAAGTTTGAGCATTTTAAAATTACGGAAATAAAAAAAATAATCGGATTTTTTAAAGAAAATGGAGTGACTCACATTTGCTTTGCGGGCGGGGTTGTTAAGCCGAAAATTTCACTCAAATTGGTGAATTTTCAAACAATTTCAATGATGCTCTACATTTTATTCCTGCCAAATAAGGGCGATAACTTCCTTTTGAACGCCATAACGAAATTTGTGAAAATGAAAGGTTTCGATATCATTTCCGCAACGGAATTATTGCCAAATTTGCTTGCGAAAGCAGGGGTTTTAACGAAACAAAAGCCAACGCAAAATCAGATGCAATCAATAACTTTGGGGAAGAATTTCCTTGCTGATATTTCCAAATATGACATTTCCCAAGCGTGCATTGTGGAAAATTCCTGCATAACGGCACTTGAAGGAATTGAAGGCACAAAAGCGATGATTATGCGAATGAAGAGCTTCAATAAAAACGATGCCGTTTTGGTTAAAATGCCAAAAGTTGGGCAGAATCTTAAAATTGATATGCCAACGATTGGTCTTGAAACAGTTCGTGAATGCGTTGAATCCGGAATTTGCGGCATTGTTATCAAGGCTGAAAGCACGATTTTCCTGAATCAAAGCGAGGCACTTGCCTTTGCAAACGCAAGCGGAATTTTTATTTTGAGTGTTATTGAATAGAAAATTTTACCGCTTCATCACATTGCAATTCAATTGGATTTATGATTGGCAAATTGCAATTCTGTGCAAGCAAGACAAACGGCATCAATATTTTTGGCAGCAATTTGCGTGTATTTTGCAAGGATTTTGCCAAAATCGTTATAAAATTCATCGCTTTTTACACCTGATGAAATCTGCGTTTGAAGGCTTTGAATTGCAATTCTATCGTGTTCATCTGGAATTACAACGCTAATTTCAAGATTTTCAAAATATTTCGCAAAAAAACCATCTTCCATTGTGAACTTTGTTCCAAGCAGCAGAATATTTTTGCAACCATTGCTTTTGGCAAATTTGGCGGCAAGTTTCCCAGCATGGAAAACCGGAATTTGAATATCCAAATTCAGGCTATCAAAGGCTTTATGAAGTGTATTATTGCAAATTACAAGGCAGTCCGGTTGCCTTTCAAGTAAGAATTCCAGTTCAATTTGTAGCAAATTTTCAACATTTTTCCAATTTATGGTATAATTATTTTTTATTTCGTTGTAATTTATGCTGTAAAGTAAAATCCGTGATGAATTAAACGAGGCAAGCTTTTTGTTCATCAATTGATTCAATTTTTCATAATAAAGCATCGTTGAAGGCCACGATGTTCCACCGAGGAGTCCTATCAATTTCATGAAACAGGAATAAATCGATACTTTTTCCTGTTCGCAACGCAAAGAAAGCCCATCAAAAATGCGTTGGATATCATTGAAGATCCCCCGTAACTAATGAATGGAAGTGCCATACCTTTTGGCGGAATAAGGCTTAAATTCACCGCCATATTCACAAACATTTCGAAAAACAACAGCGACGATGTTAGGAGTATTATGTAGTTGTTAATCAAAATTTCCCTTTGATACTTCGCCGCTTTTGCATCTGAATTAAATGCCAGATTGCGATAGAACTCCTGTTCACGCAAAACATAGGCAATGTTGGAGAATATCAACAACGAAAAGGCGATAATTATTGCAATAAGGAAAATTCCGCCAAGTTCTTCGCCAATTCTGGAAAAGATGAAATCGTTGTGGGAATCTGGCAGTTTTTTCGCAACTTCACCGGAACCAAGACCTTTGCCAAGAAATCCACCGTTTTTGATAGCGTTATAGGCAAGGGCGGTTTGATATTCCTTTTCACCGTTGACAAACTTCAAGACCCGTTTTTGAACATGGGGCATGGTTATTGCTGATGCTACAATAAGAAGGACGACAGGAATGGCGAGGTATCCGATAAGTTTAAGGCGTATGCTTGAAAGAAGAATCATTACGCCAGTTACGAATGTATAGGTTAAAATCATGCCAAAATCTGGCTGACAAAACAAAAGAGCTGCAATTATTCCATAAATTACACCGTGGGAAATCGGGATTTTTATGTTGCGTTTTTGCTCAAAATGGTAGTATATATGTGCGGTTATGACGATGAAAAACGGCTTTAAAATTTCCGAAGGCTGAATTGTGATTATGCGTAAATCAAGCCAGCGTTCTGCTCCTTTCACTTGCTTTCCGTTAATGACTAGCACTCCAATTAGGGCAAAAATTGAGCATATTAACCCAATTTGCGAAATTTTCAGAATATTTTCCGTGTTTTGCAGAGACATCGCAAAGAATATCACGATTGCTATCACCAAAAAGAACAAATGCTTTTTGAAAAAGTGCATTTCGGAAATTTCAAGAACACCACCAATTTGATAACTTGCGGAAAATATTGCAACAAACCCTGATGCAATAAGGAAAAGGATTGAATAGATTGTTGGTTTATGAATATCCTTCCACCACAGCGTGATTGGGTTATATTTTGAAATCATTGATTCATAAAGCGTTGTTATGCATTATTACAAACAAGGCTTGGGGTTATGTCAAGTTTTTTATAACCCCAAATGTGAAATTTTTATCGGCGAAAATTGCTGTCGGCGAAAAAAATTTGCTACCCTAAAATTTCGTGTTCGAAGTTTTCACGCCATCTTTCATCAATTTTGCATTCAAGTGTCAAGAATACCTCTTTTTTGTAGATCTTTTCAAGTTCGTCAATTGCTAAGGCACCAATTTCCTTAATTTGATTCCCTTTTTTCCCGATTAAAATAATTTTGTGAGACTCCCTCGTTACGAAAATATCCTGATTCACAACAATTTTTTCGTCATCTTCTTCAATGGAATTTGTCACGATATTGCAGGAATATGGAAGTTCTTTTGCAAGGTTTTCAAAAATAATTTCACGAGTAATTTCCGACATAAAATTCTTTTTATCGTCACGGGCGTCTTCAAGTGAAAGGTCGGAAACATCTTCAAGTGTGGCAATGGATTTGAAGTAGTTCATCAAGTTTTCCATACCAGCACCAGAGCGGGAGGATATCATGTAGATTTCCTCAAACACGCCAGCTTCATCAAGTTCCTTTGCAAGTTCAAGCTTTTTTTGTGTGGATGTTAAATCGATTTTTGTAATAACTGCAACGGCTTTTTTGCCT
>CANCKZ010000014.1 GCA_947378695.1 Rickettsiales bacterium | reverse complement strand
GGAACCGCGTCCTCTGCCGACTCTTTTTCTTCTTTTTGTGTTTTTGTGTTCAAATAAATTTACTGCTTCTGCAATTGCTGACATTTTAACTTTTAATAACTGAATTGGGTTCTTGTAAAGTGATGATTTTATAAATCAAGGAAAATTTTAAATCCATTTAAGAATAATATCGCACAAATAAAGTAGTAAATAATGCACATAAAACGCTCCATAATATAATAATGGAATGACAATACCACCAAAAATAAAATGCTCCAAGCAAAGTGGGCGTTTTGGTATCCAAAAACCGCCGTATTCGTTCTTGTCCAAATGCCTGTAAAGTGCGGGGTGGAGTGCTAATGAAAATAGTCCAGTTGCAGCCCTTACATTGGCACACTCAGTCATGGTTTTACCAATAACTGCTTCTTTGCATTTTTTATATTCTTGATATTCATCTTCCACAATAATATTGCCGTATATCAAACCAAACGCTTCCAGCTCACTTATTCCATCTTTGTATTGCATACGCCAATACAAAGCTCCGTCGAACTTTGTTCCAGTTAATAGTTCGGAATTAATTAATGAATCATAATTCCTCCGTATCTTCCACCCTCTCCACAACAACCCAATTAATAAAATCCGCAATAATTGGCGTGCGGTTGATAGCTTCCAGAAATTTTATCGCAACAAGAATTCGTGTAATTGTGAGGGAGGAAAGGAAGACCTCCAAAAGGAAGAGGGTTGTGTTGTGGTATTCCGTTTTTGGAACTGCAAGCCATTCGCCTTCAATTGAGTGAAGCCAAAAGATATAACAAATCGCAAAAATGAACAGGAAAAGCGTCCAGTTTTTAAGTTCCGTTTTTGCGATGATTTTTTCAATAAGTTTGTCCATTTTCTGTTTTGAATTCAAATGTTGTGAAAGGGTTTGCTGGGGAAAAATCAAGGTTTTTCTTGTAAGTTTTTCTTGCTTTTTGGAATTGCCTTAGTTTTTGTACGGGAGTTTATCATTGCTTATATGCTGAAAAAATCTCTCATAATTGCTTCACTTTTCACAATAAATGTTTTTGCTGGGGAACATTCGCGCAATGCAAAGAATCACAAGCTGAATTATGAACTTGCAGGTGTTATGAAAGACCACATTCACACAAAAAACACGGTAATGATTGGCTATTCCGCCCAGCATTCTGTTATGAGTGGGCTTTACAACCAAACGGAAACGGAAGCTGCGGCTTTGTATCACTCCTACCCAACAGAAATGCAAATGCAAATGCACATGCTTGATTTAATGTATGGCGTTACGGACAAGCTTAACATTGGTGTTATGCCACAATATATGACGATGGATATGGGACACATTCACCACGATGGTTCTTCGGGGATCCACACTTTTTCGGGACTTGGCGACACAAGATTAAACGCAAGCTATCAAGTTTCAGATTCGGTAATTGGTTCATTGGGAGTATCCCTTCCAACTGGTTCGGTATCGAAAAAATCTGGGACTAGCCAAGCTTCGTATATGATGCAAACGGGTTCTGGCTCTTACGAACTTCACCCAACGGCAACATTTGTAAAGAATATCAACGAAATTGACTACGGAATTCAAGCCAATGCACGCATTACATTGAACGATAACTCACGCAATTACCGTTTTGGAAACACTTATAACCTTACAGCGTGGGCAGGGAAAAACTTCATGAAGAACTTTGGCTCGCACATAAGGTTGGACTACACACAAGTAAGCAACATTTCCGGTTCAGATGCCGACCTTGATTCCGACAGCACAGCAATCAACAATCCGGCGTTGCAATTTCGCAAGGTTACAACGGCGTTTATCGGTGGAAATTTCTACACAAGCAATGGTGTGAAATTCCTTTTGGAAGCAGGACTTCCATTGCATCAAGAAGTTGGAACCGGCACATTGAAAAGCTCTTATTCCGTGAATTTTGCGGTAAAGAAATCGTTTGATTTACAACAACTTTAACTAACTTTAGTATATGTTCATAGGAAAAAACACCTTCAAAAAAGCCTTATACGCACTGATTATTGCACTAATTTTAGGCATTATTGCAAGCATATACCAAAGCGTCACTACGCAGCCTGAAATTCAAGCACCAATCACAACGCCAAGCCAATATGAAACGGATGAAGTGAATGTGAACCCCGAAAAGTATTGATGGAACTCCCCACAAATCACTGCTGGGAAAACTCAATATTCACAGATGCGTGGAATATTTGTGAAATTGTGTCCCTTTCAACAACATTGAGCGAGAAAAACACGCCCTCAAATTGAAGAAGATATTCCTGATGCAAGTCTTCATCGAAAAATGTGAATTTCATTGAGCCGGATTGTGCGTCCCCTAACACATTTCCAGAGCCCCTGATTTTTCTATCAACTTGGGCAATGTAAAAGCCGTCATTGGAATCTTTCATTGCTTGAAGGCGTTCTTTTGCTTTTTCACTCATTCCTGTTGATGCTCCCTCCGCATTTGCTTCGCCGCCATTGTTTCCGAAAAGCAGAATGCAATATCCCTGCTCGCCAGATCTTCCAACCCTTCCTCTTAATTGATGAAGCGAGGCAAGACCAAATGTTTCGGCGGATTCTATCACGATAATATTTGCCTTTGGAATGTCAATTCCAACTTCAATAATTGTTGTTGCAAGAAGAACTCGCACGCTTGGGTTTTCTTTAAATTCAAAAATTGCCGCATTAATTGCGTCTTCTTTCATTTGACCGTGAACGGCAAGCATTTGGCTTTCGTTGAAATAGTTTTTGAGGAAAATCTCGCGCTCTTTAATGTTAGATTTCGAAACATTTTCCGCTTCAACTAACGGACACACCCAGTACATTTTGAAGTGATCGCCAAATTTCCTTTTTGTGGAGGCAATAAGTTCGCCTGCTTTTGAATTTGAAAGTAGAGTTGTAATTATTGGCAAACGGTTTTGAGGCTTGTGCGTTATCGCAAAAAATTCAACGCCAGAATACATAGACATCGATAGCGTTCGTGGAATTGGAGTTGCCGTCATTGTTAAACACTTTGCATTTTGCGACTTCTTCATTAACTCCAACCTTTGACGCACTCCAAACTTGTGCTGTTCGTCAATAACAACAAAGCCAAGGTTTTGAAATTCAACAGCATTGGCAAAAATTGCATGAGTTCCAACCACAATGTTAATTTCTCCGCTTTTAATTTTGGCAAGCTTTTCCCGCTTTTCTTTAACTTTATCCTTACCAAGAAGCAGTGTGCAGGAAAGTCCAAAACTTGAAAGCATTTCGTTGAAGCTTATGAATAATTGTGTTGCAAGAATTTGCGTTGGAGCAAGAATTGCCACTTGTAAAGTGCCATCAGTTTTCACAACATTCAACGCAGAAGCCACCGCAACAACTGTTTTTCCGCAACCAACATCGCCTTGTAATAAAAACAGCTTGCCTTTGTCAGATTTCTGGAATTTCGAAATTTCTTCAATTGCGTCAAGTTGCCCTTGTGTTAATTCAAACGCAAGTTTTTGTTGAAGTTGAGGCAGAAGATTTTGTTTAAAATTTATTGGATTTGCATGGTATTGGTTAATTTTTTGAATTGTGTGTTTATAGGAAATATATTCAAACGCAGCAAGAAAATTCTTCGCCGCTTGTAAATTTTCAAGCGATGATGGCTTGTGAATTTCAACCAGTGCGGAATTTAGTGTGAATTGCGTGTGAAATTGTGCGTTAATTATTGGCGAAACGGTTTCAGTGTATGGCTTGGATTGCAACTCGTTCAAAAGGAAAGCTTGGGTTTTGGAATCGTCAATTTTGCTTTTTTTATAGTGCGGTTTAATTATAAGGCTTTCTGGTATGGAGGTTTTTCCCGGGTTCACCTTTGATGGGTGGGCTATGGTGATTTTGTCTTTGAAGAAGCGTGGTCGCCCTGAAATTGTTACAACATTATTTAAAAGGAAAATCTTATTCCACCACGATTGTTTCCCCGCAAAAAATGTTAAAACCACCTGATGGTTCGTTATTTCGCCTTCGTGTGTAACAAAAAAAGCGGTGATTGTGTATGGCAAGGCACGGGAAATTCTTAGAACGCTGGAATTTTTCGCAGGCAAAACCTTGAAAATGTTTGGAACTTCCTCTTTTAAATCTGAAAACTTATTCGCAATGTTAATAACTTCGTAGCGAACCGGCGATGTTCCAATTGGGTGAAGATGGGAGTAGTCATCGCCTTTAATGGCAGTTGAAACGGCCATTTTACATAATTGAAACCAAACTTACCACAACAATTGAAGCAAGACAGGCAAATGCGGTAATTATGTAGCCAAGAATTGACGATGTTTTAAGTTCAAGGGCAATGTTGTGATCCCATAAAATGTGGCGAATCATTGTTCCTGAAAAGAATGTGAAGCAAAACACCGTTACGAACAGGACTATGTAGGAAATGAACGAGAAAACGGGCGTTGAAGCGTGCAGTGCCATTACTATAAGATAGAACGGAATTGATGGGTTGTTGTATTTATAGATCGAGACTATCATTGACCACAGCAAGATTATTGTCAACGCATAGACATAAATTCCGCAAAGTCTTCCAAGAATTGAAACGCCGGAGGATATTTGCTTTTTGTAAATTGAAAGATGTGGCGAGAGAGGTCTTTTATTCATTGACTTAATGTTACTTATGTAACCCAGTAAAATCCTATAATTTAAAAAATCAAGTTTTTGTGAAAATTATTAGCAATGCTCAAAAAAAACTTGACCAAAAAAACTTGACATATGGATTTTATAAAATTATGTGATGCAATACTTCAACTATGCACAAAAACAAAATGAACAAAAACACGGTAATTGATAAGTGTCTTGCGGAAATTCCTTACAGATTTGACCTCGTAATTTTAGCATCTCAGCGTGCAAGAATGTTATATCTTGGTGCAAAATCTCCACTTGGCGAAGAAGTTCAATCAAAGGTCGACCTTGCCCTGCAAGAAATCGCAGCAGGCGTTTGCACAAGAAAGTCAATCCTTGAATCATTTAATTCTTCCGTAACAGTTTTTGACGAAGAAGAAACAGTTGAGCCAAATTTCAACATTAAAGAAATTTCAGAAGGCGTAAGTTATGACGACTTCAATGTTGAAGACGAAATAGACGAAGTAGAGTAATTGTTTTTAAAAAAATGGCAGATTTCCTCCTCCCGCAAAATTCAAAAGTAAATAAAGACGGCAAATTCTACGCAAATAACGCAAAGAATAAAAAGTCGTTTTCTATATACCGCTACAATCCGGAATCTGATGAAAAACCAAGGCTTGATACCTACGAAGTTGATCTTGACACATGCGGACCAATGGTTTTGGACGCTCTAATTAAAATCAAAAACGAAATTGACCCAACGTTAGCGTTTAGAAGATCTTGCCGTGAAGGAGTTTGCGGTTCTTGTGCAATGAACATTGACGGAACGAATACTCTTGCCTGCACAAAACCAATTGAAGATGTAAGCGGAAAAGTGCGTGTTTATCCACTTCCACACATGGAAGTTGTGCGTGACTTAATCCCAGATCTTGGCAAGCTTTACAAACAATACGCTTCCGTTAAACCGTGGTTGCAATCGACTCAAAATGCCTCTGCTGTAAAAGAAAACATACAATCGCCCGAAGACCGTGCAAAACTTGACGGACTTATGGAGTGCATCTTGTGCGCATGCTGCTCAACTTCTTGCCCAAGTTACTGGTGGAATGGCGACAAATATCTTGGCCCCGCTGTGCTTTTGCAATCATACAGATGGATCGCAGATTCCCGTGATGAAGCAAAAAAACAACGCCTTGAAGAACTTGATGACGCTTTCAAACTTTACCGTTGCCACACAATTATGAACTGCACAAGCACTTGTCCGAAGGGGCTTAACCCCGCAAAGGCAATCGCAAACATTAAAAAAGAAATTGATAGTGCAAGATAAATGCTTGATGTTGTAATTATTGGCTCTGGTCCTGCTGGATATTCCGCCGGAATTTATTCTGCTCGTGCAAACTTGAAAACTTTGATGATTTCAGGCTGGGAAGAGGGCGGTCAGCTTATGCTTACAACGGAAGTTGAAAATTATCCCGGTTTTGAACACGCAATTCAAGGTGCCGATTTAATGGAAGCGATGAAAAAACAAGCACAAAATGTTGGTGTTGAAATGCTTCAAGCAATGGTTACCAGTGTTGATTTTTCAAGCCGTCCTTTCAAATTACAAACAGATTTAGGCACTGAAATAATCGCAAAAACGGTGATTATTTCAACAGGTGCACAGGCAAAATGGCTTGGTTTGGAAAGCGAAAAGTTCTTCCAAGGCTATGGAGTTTCAGGTTGTGCCACTTGCGATGGCTTTTTCTTCAAAAACAAAAAAGTTGCCGTTGTTGGTGGTGGAAACACTGCTGTTGAAGAGGCGATTTACCTAACAAATCACGCAAGCGAGGTTCACTTAATTCACCGCAAGGGCTCACTTCGTGCGGAAAAAATTCTGCAAGATCGCCTATTTGCAAACCCAAAAGTAAAGCCAATTTGGAACGCAGAAATCAAGGAAATTCTTGGAACGAGCGAACCAAAATCGGTTACCGGCGTTGTTTTGAACACTCCAAACGGGGAGGAAAAACTCGAGCTTGACGGCATTTTCATTGCGATTGGTCACAAACCTTCAACGGAAATTTTCAAAAACTCAGGGCTTGAACTTGACGGCGAGGGCTACATTATTACAAAAGCCGGCACAACAAAAACGAACATTGAAGGCGTTTTTGCCGCGGGCGATGTTCAAGACAAAATCTATCGCCAAGCAATAACGGCAGCTGGAACAGGTTGCATGGCAGCGTTGGATGCTCAAAAACTGCTTGAATCGGAACATATTTCTGCGTAATTCTGGGTTTTTCATCAACATTTTCTTCGCACCTACCGCATAGTTTTATACCAAACGCTTGGTCGAAGCACGCATTCTATAAGGCTTTTTATTATCGGCAACATGTAGAATATGATGTAGACATTGTAAGTGAGAGTTGGTGCTATCATTGATTTTTTCCTGAGTTGTGGAAACCTTGCAAGAAGAATTATTGGATATATAAAAAACAGCAACATTCCCCAAATCAACACTCCAATTACAAGCATTTTTTCGGTGTACGAGTATGTGGTTACATCAAGACCAATTGTGACGATTATATATCCGATGTATGTAAATTGATTTGCTACAAGTGTGAAGAATACACACAAGGCATCCTTCCACGATTTGCGCACAAACATTGGAAACGTTTGGATAAAGGTGATTATGTGTCCTTTGGACCATCTGACTCTTTGGTTTAGCAGATTTGATACATTTGGAATTGTACGCTCCGTTGTTGGATATCCTTCAACATAGTGAACGGACATGTTATGCAGTTTCATTCGCAGGCCAAGTTCAGCATCTTCTGTAACATTGTAAGCATTCCAACCTCCAACTTCGCGCAGCGATTTCGTGCGAAAGTGATTGCTTGTGCCACCAAGTGGAATTGGGGCATGAAGCATTTGCAAGCCTGGCAACATGCTTTCGTACCAAACCGTGTAATCTATCACCTGCCAACCGCTTAAAAGCGAATTATCATTGATAAAGTTCAGCGGAAATTGTATGCAGTCATAGCTGTTTTTTTGCATGAAATAAGATGCGCAGTGAAGTTGGTATGGATCCGGTGCGTCTTCGATATCATAAATCACAATATACTCACCGCGAGCATTTTCCAAGCCGTAATTGCATGCTTTTGGTTTTGTGTATGGTTTAATTCGTGGTATGAGAATAATTTTTTCATTGGCATTGGTTGCGTTGATTTTCAGGCAAAATAGCGTTATTATGTCAATCTCTTCGCAAAGATATAGAACTTCGAAATTTGGATATTTGAGTGCGATGATATTGTTTCGCAGTCTTTTAATGTCTTGAATTGATTCATTGTAAATTGGGACGAGAAGTGTCCACAATGGCACACTTCCAAAGTTTTTTTTTGCGATGAAATCGTCAAGATCTTTTTGCGTTGGAGGTTTTTTTGTCTTGATTTTTGGTAGAAATAATGCAAAAATTACTTTTGCGAAGGAAATGATGGCAAATGCAATAATGATCGCCGTCATTTCTTGTGTATATATGCAAAATCTTGCGGTGTCATTGCAAAGGATTCAACATCAACCATTTTGCCCTTGAAATATTTAAAATTACGCAATAAACCTTCGTGTGTCATTCCCATGCGTTTCAAAGATTTCATCGATTCAACATTGTCCGTTAATGTTACTGCTTCAAGCCTTTGCACATGCAGAACCTCAAAAGCATATTTTGCACAAGCCAAAAGCGATGCGTGCATAAGCCCGTTTCCCCAGTAATTTGGGTGAAGATCGTAAGCAATTTCAATGCGTTTGTGATACGGTTCCGAATTTACAAAACCACAAGAACCAATAAGCGTGTCGGTATCAGTTCTAATAATTGCCCAGTATGGATAAGGTCTTCCTTGAAGAAACAGGTTTTTAATTTGAGACGCAGCAGCATTTACATTGCGTGGAATCATATCAAGTGGAATGTATTTTATTACAAGTGGGTGCGTGTATAGTTGGAAATATGCAAGAGCGTCCTTCAATTGGAATTCTCTGAGGGAGATATCCTTGCTTGTAATTTGGTATTCGTTTTTTTCTATCATAACATTAAAAACACTGCGTGAAATCGTTTGCAATTTGAACTTGTTGCACCACTTGGTCAAAACCTGTTCCACCAAAGGAATTTCTGCGTTTCACAACATTGCGAGTATCAAGATATTCAAGCACTTCGTTGGAGATTTTCCCCTCCACACTTTGCATTATTTCAAGTGGAAGTTCCTGAATTTTGCACTTTTGTTCAAGAGCAATTCGCACAATTTTGCCTGTTATGTGGTGGGCATCACGAAATGGGATATCGCATTTTTGGACGAGGTAATCGGCAAGATCCGTCGCATTTGAATGACCCTCCTGTGCCATTGCAAACATTTTTTCCGTGTTAAATGTTATGTCGTTGATTATTCCATCAAGAACTTGCAGGCTTAAAATTATGTTTTCGATAGAATCAAACAAAGGTTCTTTGTCTTCTTGCATGTCTTTTGAATAGGCAAGTGGAAGCCCTTTCATTACAACCAAAAGGTTTTGCAAATTGGCAAATATTCTGCCGGATTTCGAGCGAAGAAGTTCGGCAGCGTCTGGGTTTTTCTTTTGTGGCATCATTGATGAGCCTGTGGAAAAGGCATCCGAAAATTTCACAAAACCAAAGGCATTTGTGGCAAAGATAATCATTTCTTCAGCGAATCTTGAAATGTGAACGGCAACTTTGCTTGCAAGATATAGAAAATCAAGGGCGAAGTCTCGGTCGGAGACTGAATCCAAAGAATTTGCCGTTGGAAATTTAAAACCAAGCAATTGTGCAGTTGTGTGGCGGTTGATTGGATAAGTTGTGCCGGCCAAAGCACCAGCACCAAGCGGGCAGTGCGTGGAGATTTCCTCGTGGAAATGGTTTGCAAGGGTCAGGTCTCGCTTAAACATTTCAAAGTATGCGAGTAAATAATGAGCAACAGAAACCGGTTGTGCAATTTGTAAGTGCGTGAAAGCGGGCATTATGTCATCAATGTGGTTTTTTGCTTTTCCAGCAAGCGATTTTAGCACTTTTTCCAAAAGATGGGCAACAATTTTCGTTGATTCCACCGTGTAAAGTTTGCAATCTGTGGCAACTTGGTCGTTTCTTGAGCGCCCGGTATGAAGGCGTTTTGCTGGCTCGCCAATAATTTCCGCTAGTCTTGATTCAACATTCATGTGAATATCTTCAAGGTCCTCCGAAAAAACGAAAGTGCCAGATTCAATTTCTTGCTGAATTTGTTCAAGCCCAGCTTTGATTTGCGATGAATCTTCGCTCGATATTATTCCAACATGTGAAAGCATTTGTGCGTGAGCAATTGAGCCTTGAATATCCTGTTTGTACAAGGTTTTATCAAAGCTAATTGACGCATTGATTTTCTTCATTAAATCGCTTGGAGGCACCGCAAACGCACCACCCCACATAGAGTTAGGCATAACGAAGAAAAAATTGTGGCGTTTTTTATTACCCTTGTCTTGCTTTGTAACGAGGTTCAACCTTGTTTATCACATAAATTCTTCCTTTTCTGCGAACCAATTGGCAGTTTTTGTGCCTTGATTTTGCACTTTTCAATGATGATACAACTTTCATTTTGCTACTTAAAAATACTGTTTGAAAGGAATTAATCTTGAAATTTTAGTTGTCAAGTTTTTTGTTTAAAGTGGGGGAAATTGCCACGCCAAAAAAACTTTTGGCTTCCACATTTTCAACGCAGACTTTCCCACCAAACATCAATTGCAAGCGGTGATTAAGCTAATTCATTAAGAGCTAAGCCAGTAGTAGGGTGTCAAGAAAAAAGTGGAAAAACGCACCCAGCAACCCGCCCTAGATATCATCAAAAGTGACAATTCCAGATTCAACACAATAAACGGCGTTCACAATTTCAATTGCACCTTCCATTTTCATTTCACGAAGAATGGAACTTCTGGCGATAATTTCACGCTTCACAAGAACGGTATTTGCGTGAGTCACGTCGTTCACAAACTCTTCTTCTGTCTGATTTTCACGCTTGATTGAATGTATGACTGGGTCAATTTTTTCCATGATTGAGGAAATATGTTCAAGGCGAACTCCACTGCAAGCGGCTTTGATGGCACCGCAGTCTGTGTGTCCCATTACAACAATCAGCTTTGCTCCCACAACTTTACACGCAAATTCAAGGGACCCCAAAACATCGTCATTCAAAATATTCCCCGCAATGCGAATGTTGAAGACATCGCCAAGACCAAGGTCAAAAATGAGTTCG
>CANCKZ010000013.1 GCA_947378695.1 Rickettsiales bacterium | reverse complement strand
TTGAAAACGCCACAACGGCAATTTTATTGACGACCGTCTTTTACATAACATCACGAATTATGGGGTTTATTGTTTCGTCGATAACCCTCAAAATGCAGGGGCTGTCAATTCAAAAAGTGCTTGAAATTTTCATTATGCCAATCGCCGTTTTCTTCCCAAGGCTGGATTTATTCTCTCAATCCTCGTGGTTGATATACGCCGATGCCATTCCAAATTTAACCATAATCGCCATGCAATCTTTGGTGTATATTCCACTCATTTGCCTTGCTTGCGTAAGCGATTTCAATAAAAAAGTGCTATGAATTTGAGGTTGAAATTTGTGGTGAAATTGAGGTTATCCAGCGTAAAAATTGGGCTGATAATACTGTTCACAATGCAAATATGCGTGTGGTTTTTTGCACAAGAAATTAAACCAAAATACATAATAACCCCATTTCCACCAACACAAACCGAAATTGAAGCAATGAGCTTTGGCGATAAACAACTGCTGTTTCGCATGCTTGTTTTTAAAATTCAAAACGCCGGCGATGCCATTGGTCAATATCACAATTTCAACGAATATGACTACAAAAAACTGCGAACATGGTTTGAAGCCCTTGATAACATTGACGAGCACTCGGAATATATCCCGTATATGGCGGCTTATTATTACTCAATTGTGAAAAATGTGGAAAAATCGTCAATAATTGCAGACTATGTAACCGACTACGCATCGCAAAATCCACAAAAACACTGGCGACTCCTCACAACCGCACTTTACATATACAAAACGCAAATTCCAAATTCCAAAAACGAAATGTATGCAATTGGCGAACTGCTTTTGAAACAAAAAATTCCAATGTGGGCAAAGGCTTTGGCGGCGTTTTTTTTGAAAGAAACTGGCGACATCTGTGCTTCGTTTGAGCTAATCAGCAAAGTTACGCAAGATGAAGATTTGACAAGCCCCGACAATATCGAGGACAAATTCCTCATAAAAACCCTGAATGCGAATGTGGAGAGGCTGCAAAGTAGGGGTCGCCATGAATTGGAGGTGTGCCGGTCGCAGGCGAAAAAATCGCAATAATTTCAGCGATTGGTAAAATCATCAAGGTTTTTGGAGTATTGAAGGCAAAAATCGGCAAGGAAATTATGGGGTTTGGGATGGCAAGATACTTCCAAAGGCACATTGGCGTGGTCGCAATTCTCCATCAGTGACTAGAAAAGTTTGATAATTAAGAGAAAAGCCAAGATTGAAATGATGGGTTGGCAAAAGTGAGGCACTCCCAAAAAACATATTGGGTAAGTTTTGCAAATTTCCATCAGTGACTAGAAAAGTTTGGTAATTTGGCGGAAAAGCCAAGATTAAAATGTGAGGTGGTAATCGACAACAAATTGGAAGCGTGATAATTAAACCGCCGACTTAAATCAACAAGCAACTAAAAAAATGGGCGTTGAGCTTTCGCACGATTAAGAAACTTTGCGGAGGAAAGTGGTGGGGGCAACAGGGTTCGAACCTGTGACCAAGGCGTTATGAGCACCCTGCTCTAACCGCTGAGCTATGCCCCCATGTTTTGTAACGGATTACTGCCCTTGTGCAAGGGTAAATCCACGCTTTTTATCGTATTCGTAAAGTGAATACATTGATGATATCTGCATATTTGCGTTTGAAACTTTGTTAATCAAGTCAATAATTTCAGATTGCTCAACTTTATTTTGTGCGATAAAACGACAGCACCAGTAGTCCACCGTTTGCTTGGCAAAATCGGACATTTCCTCAAAATACATCCCACGATATGACATCATTTGGAATTTCAACGAGCCAGCTTGAAACTGCGAAACTTGTGCGTAGAAATCTTTTGCGGGCTTGTCGCATGCAATGTAAATATCCACGCCGTGAAGTGCTTGATTTTGCAGCGGACGAACATTGAAGTTTTCGATCGGGTTCAATATTTCGTGGTTGAATTCGAAATCTGCGTACGTTTGTGGCTTGAATATTGAGGATTTTTCGCCAAGATTCGCAATAACTGCCTGTGCAAAGCCGTCGGTATCAACCAAAAATTTGCTTTGAGCGTTGTGGAAATCTTGCGTTGCAACGCCGTCTTCTATTGTTTTCAAGAACGCATTTTGAATGTTTGTGGCAACGGAACCTTGACCAATGTGGGCAAGCATCATAATTGCACCGTTTAAAATTCCAGATGGATTTGCTGCTTTTTTGTTTTCCATGGCAGGTGCGGAGCCGTGGATTGCCTCAAACATTGAGTATCGTGAGCCAATATTTCCAGAACCAGCAAGCCCTACTGAGCCGGAAACCTCGGCAACTATGTCGGAAATAATGTCGCCATAAAGATTTAGCGTAACGATTACATCGAAAATTTGTGGTTTTGCGGCAAGACGCGCTGCACCGATGTCGATAATATAGTGTTCAGTTTCAATTTGTGGATATTCTACTGCGATTTCGTTGAAAATTCTGTGGAACATGCCATCGCCAATTTTCATGATGTTATCTTTGGACATGCAAGTCACTTTTTTGCGACCATTTTTCACTGCATATTCAAAAGCGTAGCGAATGATTTTCTCGCTTCCTGCGTGCGTCAAAAGCTTTAAAGTGCTTACTGTTGTTGGACTCATTTGATATTCAACACCGGCGTAGAGGTCCTCCTCGTTTTCACGAATAATTGTTAAATCCAATTCGGGAAATGATGTTGCAACGAACGGTGAAAATGCACGGCACGGACGAACATTTGCGTAAAGTCCAAGTGCTTTGCGAATTGTTACATTGAGGGATTTGTATCCTGAACCTTGCGGAGTTGTGATTGGAGCTTTTAAAAATACCGAATTTTTCAGTATCGTTTTCCAAGAGTCGTCTGAAATTCCAGAGGAATTACCAGACAAATATGATTTTTCGCCAACTTGAATTTCGTTTAATTCAATGTTTGCACCGGCACTTTGTAGAATTTGAAGCGTGGCATCGGTTATATAAGGACCAATACCATCACCAAATGCAACCGTAACAGGAACTGGCTTTAACATATTACTCAACCTCAGTTTTTTTCACAATGTTTGAAAGAGTATCGGCAGACATGTTGAATTTTTGTCTAAATTTAGCAACATTACCAACATTTTCGTTGATGTATTGTTTGTCCGACCTCCAAGCTGCGTGGTTGAAAATATCAACCTCCAAAATCATTTTGTCTGATTTTGAGTAGCACGATGAGATTGGTGCGATAGAACCATCAAGCATTATGTATGATACCGTTTGTGTTGCTGGGTGAATATTGTTTCTTGCCATATAATTTCAATTAGTTTGTTGTCGCTTTTTCAGCTTTTTTAGCCAAAAATTTTTTAATTTTTCTTCTGATTTTCAAAGCTTCGTCAGTAAGATTTGCTGCTTTTGCACTTAAAAGGAAGGCATCCAAAGAACCGTGTTTGTAGATTGTTCTAAGACCACGAGTTGAAATTCTTACAGGGTATGTTACATTCAAAATATCGCTTTTGAACGATTTTTCTTGGATATTAACCTTGAAATTACGGTTTGTTTTAATGTTGGAATGCGACACATTGTGACCAAACAAAGTTTTGGCACCGGTAACAAAGCAAATACGAGACATCTTTTTTTAAAAATCATTTTTTCAACCATTTTAGCAAAGTTTTAAATTGTCAAGTAAATTTATATTTTTAGTCACCCTTGTAGGATTTATCGCCAAATTTAATAATAAACATTAAAAATGCAATCATTGGTACTCCGATTTTATACAATAACTCAAGTGCATCGGATATTGAGCCACAAGAAAATAATTTAATGATAATAAACAATAAAATACCAATCACACAAAGAACGCCACCGCCAAGTAATGCAATCATTATTACATGGAATGCTTCCGATTTTAATAACTTGTCAAAGTACTCAGTTAAGGCATTATTTCGTTTGTTTTGATTGCTTGTATTGTTTTGTCTGCGCGTTTCGGGTTTATCTGCTTTCTCTGCGTATGTTATGCTTTGATCTTGAAATGCCATACCTTATAATGATTTATAGTATTTAGAAATTAAATCATTTGGAATTTGCGCGTATAAGCCATCTTTTTTTACAATTTCAGTCCACGGAGAGCCTTCTTCGTGTGTTATATCCGACAATGCAAATGGGTCAAACTGTGAATAATGCTCTATCACGCTTTTGATGTATGCAAATCTATCCTGATTATCCGTTTGTGGTATTTCAGGTGCAGTATAACTTTTGTTTGATATTTTGATACCCTGCGAACGAAAATCTTTATAAATGTTGATAGGAACAGGTCCATATGGCCATGTTTGAATTATTTCGTTGTCATCAAAAAGAGGTTCATCGTATTTTGCTAAGTAAAACCCATGTGCAATAAAGCAAAGTTTTACAAGCTCCATAATGCTTGGATTGTAACTGCTTGCTTTTATGTCGTCCTCTCGAATAATATCAATTACTTTGTTAGCAACCGATATTGAATTATATGCCATTGTTTAATTTATTAACATAATAATGTGCATTACAGCAATGCCACCTTTCATTTGTCAAGCAAAATTTTTATTTTTCTAGCACACCCAGCAACCAAAAAATCTTGACTTAACAAAATCACGATAAATAAGGATAGACTAATTTTTTATCAATACTATGTCTATTAACGAAAGAATTAAAGAACTTGGAGTTATAATTCCACAAGCAGCAAAACCAATTGCGAACTATGTTGGAGCAAGAAAAGTTGGCAACAGAATTTACATTTCAGGGCAATTGCCTTTGGAAGATGGTCAATTGAAATATATTGGAAAAGTTGGAAAAGAAATTTCTGTTGAAGACGCAGCAAAAGCGGCGGAACTTTGTGCAATCAATATACTATCACAACTTTCGGCTATACTTTCTAACGATCTTGACTCAATCGATTCTTGCGTGAAACTTGGAATTTTCGTGAACGCAGTCGCAGATTTCGAAGATCACTCAACAGTTGCAAACGGTGCTTCAAACCTAATTGTGAATATTCTTGGAAACGCAGGAATTCACGCACGAGCAGCAATTGGCGTTGGTTCATTGCCAAAAAATGTCTGCGTTGAAGTTGAAGGAATCTTCACAATAAAGCAATAACAAAAACCATTGACATTACCCCATAAATAGTGTATTATTTATTATCAAATATGCAAAATTTATGGGTGTTATTGTTGGCGACGGTGAAAACAGAGGCGTCACAATTTGGACGAATGACAAAGAAGCAAAGGATAACAACATTGTTTTCGCATTCCATGGAGCACCTTTTCCTAGATACGGTGAATTTTCCGCAGAAAGTGAGGGGGCAAAAGAGATTGATGCCAAAACCGAAAGCAAGGTTTTTATGCCATACACAAAAGCGTGGACTACGGTCATGAGTCAAGACAGACTTGCGGCGGAAATGGATAAATACTACCAACTTACAAAACAGGATTTACTCGATGCAAAAACAATTGATGTTGTTGCTCATTCATATGGTCCCATTAAGGCATTGGCCTTTCTGCACGCAATTGCGAAAGACAAAGAAAACGCACCAAAAATTCTTGCCAAAGTTAAAAACTTGCATTTGTATAATCCCTTAATGAATTTGCGAGGAAATACCACTGATGAACGATTTAATTTCGAGCGCCGTATACAAGCATTGGCGATTACATGCTTATCATGTCTTCGTGGGGAATTTAGGCCAAAATTACCCAACATTAAATCCTCAATTGCAAGCCTGTATAACAATGGTTGGAGTGCATTTGATGGCAAAACGGTTATTACGCATAACCCCAATGATGAGCAAATACCATACTCAGTCAACACCCTGCAAGATGTGCAAAATGATTTGAAGGTGTTGAATAAAAATATACAACACGAATATGATAACGAAGAAATTGTGTATAGACAATATGGTCACTTTACATATGATGCAAGCTTGGTTGATAGATTTACACGGTATTCAAACTCAAAATCGGAAAAACAGCTTTCCAATTATGATAACCCACCAAGACCATCAAGATAACCCTTGATTTCTAACTTTTTGAACTTCATTATTTGAAAAATGTTGATTATATATGATTATATCCTACAAAGGTATTGCTCCGGAAATTGATTCCACTTGTTTCATCGCACAAAATGCCGTTATTGCCGGCAATGTTAAAATTGGCAAGAATGTTGGCATTTGGTATGGGTGTGTGTTAAGGGGCGATGTCTCCCGCATTGAAATTGGTGAAAATTCCAACATTCAAGACGGCACAACAATTCACGGCACAAGGGCGAATCACGCACAGAACAAAACTGGGGATGCTCCCGCAAATACCATTATTGGCAAAAATGTTACGGTTGGTCACAATTGTATAATCCACGCGGGGACTATTGAAGACGAAGCTTTCGTTGGAATGGGTTCGGTTATGATGGATCTTTCAAAAGTAGAGACTCACGGAATGCTTGCTGCGGGTTCGGTTCTTTCGCCAAAGAAGGTGGTGAGATCTGGTGAACTTTGGGCGGGAGTGCCAGCCAAGTTTTTCAGAATGCTTACACAGGAGGAAATTGATTACATCAAAACCTCGGCGGATAACTACCGCATTTTAGCGATGGAATATAAAAATGAGAGTTTTGAGGTTAAATAAGTTTATCAAAAAAACATAAATAAAAATAAAAAAAATTTATGCAAAAATTTCACATTTCCCTTGCGGTAAAAAATATTCAAGAATCGGTTGCAGAATATTCCACAAAATTTGGCGTTGAACCAGAAGTTGTTATTGATGGTAAATATGCATTGTGGAGAATGGAAGCACTAAATTTTTCGATATCACAAAAACCTGAAATTGCAGGGCAAATGAGGCACCTTGGTTTTGAAAATCCACAAGCTGGAAGCTTCACAACTTCAACCGATTGCAACGGAATTTTATGGGAAGATTTCACGGAGCAAATGCAAAATGAGGAAATTGAAACATTTTACGGCAAAGTTACAAAATAACCACTAAATAATAAATTATGCAAATAGAAAAATCGTGCCTTGAAATAATTAAAAACTATAACGCATTTCTTGTCGATGTCTGGGGTGTGATACATTCCGGCGGTGCGCTTTATTCCAACACTCAAAACGCAATGAAGGAAATGATGAAGCAGGGTTTTGTTTTGCTTTTGTCGAATGCTCCACGAAAAGCAAGCAAGGTTGCCTCGTTTTTAGCAGGAATTGGCATTGAAAAAGGTGTGCATTATAACGAGATTTTAACATCTGGGCAAGCGTTTTTGTTTCACGCACAGAAATCACAATATAAAACCGTATTTTACATTGGACCAGACCGTGACCTTGACATTTTCGATGCTGATAAAAGCATCGATTTAAACGACGACTTCTCGCAAGATATTCCACCGCACATCACAATAACGCAAAACATTGAAGACGATTTTGACGATGCAATTGTTACAGGGCTTACCAACCAAATGGATATTTCTGTTGATTTTCCAAAACTTGAAGCGTTGTTGAAAAAGGGGGTGACTCTTTCTTGCATAAACCCTGATGTTGTTGTGAATAATGCAAAGGGCGAGCAGGAACTTTGTGCTGGGGCGGTTGCGATGGAATACAAAAAAATGGGCGGAAATATTAGATATTTTGGCAAACCGTATGGGGAGGTCTATAAAATTGCGTTGGAAATTTTGCCGCAAAATGCCAAAATTCTTGCAATTGGTGATGGCATTGAAACGGACATTTTAGGTGCAAACAACGCTGGTATTGATTGCATTTTATGCAAAACCGGCATTCACAACAAGGAAATTTTATGGCGTGGAATTGACGAATTTCTCTCGGAATATCCACAACAGCCAAACTTTGTAATTGAACAACTATAATTACGATTTTATGACGACAAACTTCAAACACGCAATCGTTCAAACACCTTATGGTAAGGCACTTTTGGGCATTAACTTTGGCAGTATTGGCACGAATGGCGTGAAAATTTCCGCCCTGCTGTTTTTGACATTTGAAGCGGAGAAAATGCTGGGTATGTTTCACAAAAAGTTCCCAAAATCTGTTGAAATTAGTGGTGTTGAGTTGCAAAATCTTGCTGATGATATCTTCAAAAACCGCGGGAAGTATTTGAACAAAATTGACCTTCATGGCACGGATTTCCAGAAGTCTGTTTGGCTTGAATTGATGAAATTGAGTGAGGCGACACCCTATCAACAAATTGCAAAGAATATTTGCACGAATGGGGTCAGAGCAGTAGCCTCCGCCATTGCACACAACCCAATTCATTATGTAATCCCCTGCCATTTAGCGGTTAGAAGCGACGGTTCGCTTGGAAAATTTGCCGGCGGAAGTGAGTTAAAACAGAAATTGATTGAGGAGTTTTGCGAGTGATAGCCTGAGTTTTTCACCGCTTTTTCTGCCACTTTCCGCTTGCTGTATCACTGTACTAGTACACTATAACAAAAATAAAAAAAGAAAATAAAATTTCCAAACCGAAAATCGCACAAACCCTTATGGGAATTGAGTTCTTTAATTTCAATAAAATCACACGCCTCACTTTTGTTATAGTGTGCTATAACAAAAGTGATGTTTTTGCACACTTTTTGGTGGGAAAAAAATATTTTGGAGGATTTTTTCAGCATTTTTGCGGTGGAAAAATCGGTTTTTGGCTATCGTTATTGAGGAAAAATTCGCTCAATATGTATAATTAACGGTGAAGGAGCGTGGAAGCGAAAAAGTTTGGAGGGGTTATTCCTCCGTGTTTTCAACAATGTTTCGGCAGAATTTCACCTTGTGAATTTTGTGTGCATCAGCTTCAATAACCTCAATTGCGTAGTCTCCACATTGGAAGATGTCGCCAGTTTTTGGAATTTTGTGTGCAATGTGAATAATTAAGCCGGCAATTGTTGAAACGCCCGAAGCGGAATGGAGGTCTATGCCTGTTTTTTTCGAGAAATCACGAATCAAAACCATGCCATCACAAAGGATTTCGCCGGTTTCAAGTTCCTGAATTTCGTCAATATTTGTTTCGTCGTGTTCGTCTTCAATATCGCCGACAATTTCCTCAACAATGTCTTCAAGAGTCACAATTCCAAGAACCGTGCCATATTCATCAACAACGATTGCAATGTGGTTTTTCGTTTTTTTGAACTCCGTTAGTTGACTTAAAAGGTTAGTTTCGCTGGAAGCATATTGTGGTTTCATCAAAATGCCACGAACATCTGCAAGTGTTGGGTTTGGATTGCACGATTTCAGTGTGAAGAAGTCCCTGAAATGTAAAATTCCAATAATGTTATCAGGGTCAGATTCATACACAGGAAGCCTTGTGTGGCTTGATTCAATGCACCTTGCCTCAATTTCTTCGAATGTAATTTCGGAAAAGTCTATCATGTCAATATCCTTTTTGTGAGTGATAACCGAGTGCAATTTCAGCTCGCCAAGGTCAAGAACTCCGCCAAGCATTTCTTTATCTCGTTGAACAACGGAGCCACGGGAGTGATAAAATTCAATTTCGCTGCGAAGGGAGTCTTTTGCGGACATAACCTCGTATTGTTTAGATTCATGCACGCCAAAAATTTTCAGAGTTGCCCTTGTTGTAAGATTGATAAACCAAGTTAGAGGTTTGAAAATTTTCAACATAACATAATAGACATCGGCAATTGCAAGAACGATGCGTTCGGGATTGCGTATCGCAATTGTTTTTGGGGAAATTTCGGAGAAGATTAGAATGAGGAATGTCATTACTATTGCTGCAATTTCCATTGCGTATTCCTGCAACGCAGGGGAGTTTTTCGAATATTCAAGTGCAATATATGCCGCAATTGAAGACGCAAATGTATTTAGTGCATTGTTTCCAAACAAAATTAAGGAAAGAAGGCTTTCTTTGTTATCAAAAATATGAAGAAGACGCTTAACCTTTCTTGTTTTGCGAAGCTTATAGAACTTGCTCGCCGAACAGCTTGTAAAACTTGTTTCCGAAAGGGAAAAAAAGGCAGATGCACCCAAAAGGATTACCAAAATAATAGCTTCATCAACCAAACTGGGCGACATAATAAAATAAAATTATAAATTCAATATTGCACAACATGTAACCAATTTTTACATTTGTCAAGAAATTTGTCAAGCAATTTATGATTGATATTTCGTCCATATATCAAAATTTTCTTGACAGATAAAATTATAATATTTACGGTCGTTATATAACAAATCTTTTTTTTGAAAAATGGTAGAAATCAAAGTTCCACCTCTTGGTGAATCAATTTCCGAAGCAACAATTGCCTCAATTGTAAAAAAAGTTGGCGATTCTGTAAAAACAGACGATCTTCTTGTTGAGCTTGAAACTGATAAAGTTACACTTGAAATTAATGCTCCTTGTGGCGGTGTAATTGAACTTTTGAACATAAAAGAAGGCGATACCGTTACCGTTGGTCAAATAATTGGATCAATCCAAGAAGGTGCTTCAACAGGCACTTCAACGCCGTCAGCACAAGCGATTTCTCAACATCAACCTGTCGCACAAGCAACATCGCACAACGCACTTGCACCATCTGTGAACAGAATTGTGCATGAGAATAACATAAACCCAAGCGAAATTTCAGGCACAGGAAAAGACGGTCGCATTACAAAAGGCGACGCCCTTTCGCACCTTGAATCTTCAAAATCTGAAACAGTTGAAGCGGCTTCTTCCCGCAAAGACGATGTCGTTCGCATGACAAAACTTCGCCAAACCGTTGCAAAACGCTTGAAGGAGTCTCAAAATACTGCCGCAATTCTTACAACATTCAATGAAGTTGATATGTCTAGTGTAATGAAACTGCGTTCGCAATATCAAGACGAATTCCAAAAACGCTATGGAATTAAAGTTGGTTTCATGTCGTTTTTCATCAAAGCGTGTGTGACTGCACTTAAAGAATTACCGGCCGTGAACGCTGAAATTCGTGGCGAAACAATTGTTTATAAAAACTACTGCGATATCGGTG
>CANCKZ010000012.1 GCA_947378695.1 Rickettsiales bacterium | reverse complement strand
ACTGGGTGAAATCGCCAAGTTCAACGCATTTTTTTAAAAATGAGGAAGATATTTTTGCGGAATTTTCACTCACATTATCGCTCACAATTTCAACGCAATTGGTTGTAATGCCAAAGTTTGCAATGTCTTCAACACCGTGACTTCGCCTTTTTCCGAAGCGGAAATCTTTGCCAACGGTAATTTTTTTTGTAATTTTTTGCAGTTTTGCAAGAAAATCATCGCCGTCAAGGTTTGCAAGGTCTTGATTAAATTCAAGAATGAGAAGGTTTTTTATGCCGAAATTTTCAAAAATCGCACATTTTTCCTTGTGTGTATATATCAACATTTCTTGCAGATTTTGCGACTTTCCAAAGAAAATGTAGGGCAGGGGTTCGAATGTTAAAATGCTAGATTCTCCACCCGAAATAAGCGATTCATGCCCTTTGTGGATTCCATCAAACTTGCCAATGCAAAGGTTTTGCGTGTGGATATCTGGAAAATTGTTGCAGTTGAACTTGAAAATTTTCATTGTTTAATATGCTTAATTGCCCCAATAATTGCGTTCACTGGGCGAACATAGAGTGGCTCCGTGTAAATTTCCGGCTTTTTGAAGAAAAATCGTTCCATTAATTGTCGTGCATTTGGTGTTGAAGTTTGCACTTTCAGGTTTTCAAACCGTTCTTTTTCTTGCTCAATTTCGGCAAGCTCTTTGTGTGAAACTTCGCCGCCAATGCCGTTTTGAAAGGCTTGAATGTAGAATGTATCTTTGATAGCATTAACCGCAATTGATTGTTTTGCATCGTCCAAAACACAGGCTTCAAGTGTTGAAATGCCAAAAAGCGGAATGTTGAATGGGGTTACAAGCCCCAGTGCAAATGCAATGCCAATGCGAATGCCGGTGAACGATCCCGGACCGTGATTCACAATAACTGCGTCAAGGTTTCTTGCTTGCACGCCATTTTCTGCGAGCAACTCCATCGTGAAATTTGGCAGGGAAGTTGTGTGGCTGTTGCGTGTTTCGTCAATTTTTTCGTGGAATTTGCCATCAATAAAAAGGCAGACTGAACACTTGTTGAAGCAGGTTTCGATTGAGAGAATTTTCTGGTTTTGCATATTATTTCCTATTGTTTTTACCGGTGAAAAATCCTGTCAATCCTGTTACCACAGGAAATGTAAACTTTGCGGTTTCTGGCTTAAAGCACGCCGCAATTATACTTACACCAAACATTAAAAAAATTATAATTAACAAAAAATGCCATTCTTTATGCAGAAGAGATTCTGAGCTATACTTTCTTTCTTTATCCATTTTTAACTAAAAAATTCTTGAAAGGAATGCCATAATGCCGTTTTCTTGGGTTTCTTCCAAAACATTTTGCACGGAATCAAGGAAATAGTTGCGAATGGAGTTTTGGTCAATTGGGGCTTTCCAGTTCATTTTTCCAATCTCGATAAGTTCATACCAAGGAGAACCTTCCTTATGTGACCATTCCGAAAGCTTAGTTGCGGAAATTCTTCCCCAAAATTGTACGGTTTTTTCAAGAATCTGTTCAAGTTTTTCGTCATTTAATGAAATATTACAAGTGTTATGTTTAATAATTTCGTGATAGTTCTTATGCACCGTTGGAAAAACGGGACCATAAGGCCAAGCTTCGGGAAGTTCGTCAAATTGGTTTGTTTCGTCAATTGCGTCGTTCATCAATGCAAAACCAAGGAATAAATATAGCAATTTTTGAATTTTCGTGCTGTTAAATTCATATTTATGCTTCCTGCAAAGGGAAACGATATCTTTTGCTAAATCAACGGTGTTCATGTTCTTTTGACAACAGTTACTTTTTTTGTCAATATATCTATTTTTTCTAATTTTGCAAGGATATTTTTATTTTTTACCCTGAAACATTGGGTGGAATTTTTCCACCGTGTTTTTGATATCCTCGGCCTTTATGTGGGTGTAAATTTCGGTTGTGGAAATATCGCTGTGACCAAGAAGCGTTTGAAGGAGGCGTAAATCCATGCCATTTTGGTAAAGATGCGTCGCAAATGAGTGCCGAAGTTTGTGAGGAGAGAGACGCTCTGAAAGGTTTGCCATATTTGCAACAGTTCGAAGGTTCATAAAGGCGGATTCTCGGGATATATGCCCAGTTTTTGCCGTTGAACAGAAAACGAACAAATTTTTTTTATTTGTGAGGTATTTTTCACGAATTTTGAGGTATTTTTCAAGAGCAATTTGCGTTTCTTTATCAAAAAAAACCATGCGTTCTTTGTTGCCTTTGCCGGTGATTATCACTTTTTTGCGAATTTTCCCGTCCGCATCAAGAATATCACTCATTTGCAGAGAAATACATTCCGAAATTCGCAGTCCGCTGGAATATAAAATGCGAAATATGGCGTTATTGCGAATGAATTCTTTGGTGTTTTTGGAACTTGTGTAGGCAAAAAGTTCGTCAATTTCCGTTGTTGTAAGGTAGAATGGTAAATTTTGGGCTTTTTTTGGAATTTCAATTTCCAAAATTGGGTTTTGTGAAATAATGCTTCCTTCTAAAAGAAATTGGAAGAACAGCCTGAAACACGAGATTTTCCTGCGAATACTTGTTGCTTCGGCAATTTTTATGAAACCGTATTTATCGGTTATGTAATATTGGGAAAAATATTCACTTATGTCCCCCTCCGTGCATTGTGGAATTTTTTTTTTATTTTGTACCAAAAATTTATGCAAAAGCACAAGGTCGCTTTCGTAAGAATTGATTGTGTTTGCCGATTTATCCACGCCAATGCTGGAAATAAACGCTTTGATAAAATCGCTATCGTTCATTTCCGTTGCGGTTTTCATTGAATATTTTGCAAAATTGTGTGGTAAGATTCAAGCATTTTTTCTGCCCCAATTTTTAAAGATTCCCCCCACGATTGCGGGGCTTCATCGTTTGCACCATCGGAAACAAATTTGACGCAAACAAACGGAATTTTTTCCAAAAATGCAATTTTTGCAAGTGCAAAAGCCTCCATATCAACAACATTGTAAAGCTCGTCGCCTGTAATTTTTGTCTCGAAAGAATCGCCAGAACCACATATTCCGTGGTTTTTGAAATGCCGTGAAAACCCTGATTGTAGTTCAAGAATTTGAGGGGTTGCATCGCTGGGAGTTACAAACGGTTCGTATCCAAAAACCGTGGCGTTCATGTCTCTTTGCACAAATTTTTCGCACAAAACCATTTCGCCGTAATTGAAGTTTTTGCTTCCTGCCGTGCCAAGGTTTATTATGATATCTGGGCGGTTTTCCAAAATTGCTTTCGTAAGGCGATAGCTTGCATTCACTTTTCCAACGCCGGTGTAAAGAATGTTGACATCAGAAAACAAGCCTTGCGTTTCTTCTTCAAGGGCGAAAATTGTGAGGATTTTTTTCATATATTATTAGATAGATTTTAAAATTTTTGGTTTAATTCCGTTGAATTCGAAGTTGTTGAGGGCAGAAATATTCAAAATGCAGAAAATCTGGGTAACATCGTAACCGCACGCAGTTGCAAGTTTGCAAGCCGCTTCCATCGTTCCACCCGTTGCAAGAACATCGTCAATTATGCAAATTTTCCCAGCTCCAGCCTGCATTTCAATAGCATCGGTGCCATATTCAAGTGAATATTCTTGGCTTAATTTTGGCGGTGGAAGTTTGCCTTTTTTGCGAATCATAACGAAGCCTTTGCCAAATTTTTGAGCAAGTGCCGCAGCAACAATAAACCCACGAGATTCCACCCCAACGAAGTAATCAATTTTTTCAATTTCCAAAATGCAGTCGGCACATTCTTCAATTAATTCGCCAAAATGGCTTTGAAAAACGGGGGAGAGGTCTTGAAATAAAATGCCTTGTTTTGGAAAATCTGGCACTTGGTTGATGAAATCTAGCGTTGACATAAAACAAAATTAAATTCCCGCCCAAACATTTTGCACATCGTCAAGGTCTTCAAGAGCATCAATAAATTTCTGAATTGATTCAATTTTCCCTTCCGGAACCTCGTTTTGTGTAAGTGGGCGATATTGAATATTTGCTTCGATTGGGTCGCCAAAAATCTTTGAAATTTCAGTTTGCAGTTTGTGGAAATTTTCAAATTGCGTGGTAATTTCAAAATAATCTTCAATGTCTTCAACATCATCAGCACCAAATTCTGCCGCTTTTTCAAAGAGGCGGTCGAAGTCTATACCATTTTTGTTGTAAAGAATAACGCCAAGGCGTGTGAAAATGAAGTCCAAACTGCCAGTTTCCCCCATGTTTCCACCGCATTTTGTTGCAAGCGAGCGAATTTCCCCAGCTGTTCGATTTTTATTATCCGTCAAGGCTTCAACAACAATTCCAACACCAGCCGGACCATAACAATCGTAACGCATTGCGTCAAAGTTTTCGCCGTCGTTTGTACCTGTTGCTTTTTTGATGGCAGCGTCGATTTTATCCTTTGGCATGTTCATGCCCTTGGCTTTGATAATTGCCAAACGCAAGCGGGGATTGAATTCTTCGGAAGGTTCGCCGTTTGCAGTTTTGATTGCGGAAATGATTTCCCGTTGAATTTTTGTGAATATTTTGGATTTCTTGGCATCTGCTGCACCTTTTTTGTGCTTGATGTTTGCGAAGTGGGAGTGTCCTGCCATTTTTTTCGTGATAACTTACATTGATTACCAACTGTTTTTGGAAAGAATGTAAATGTCAAGAATGTTTAGTTGAAAAAACGCAAGGCGTGAAAAAAAATCTCACGCCCTACATTGTGTTATTAGTCCTTTTTCTTTGAGAAAAATGATTTCACGCGGCTAACCGGTCCACGGTTGCCATCGCGTCTGTCAGAATTTCCGCCTGCATAAGGTTTGCGTTCGCCATCACGCTGAGGACGGTCAAACGAGCGTTGAGGCCTGTCGCCGAAATCTCTTTGAGGTCTGTCAGAATTTCCGCCTGCGTAAGGTTTGCGTTCGCCATCGAAAGTGCGTTGAGGTCTGTCGCCGAAGTCTCTTTGAGGTCTGTCAGAATTTCCGAAATCTCTTGGAGCACGTTCAGTTCTGTCGCCGTATGGTCTTCTTTGACCTTCACCATGGTGTGCAGGTTCAGCGAATTTTCTGTCGCCAAAAGATCTTCCGGTTGAACCACCGTGAACACCTCTTTGACCACCACCAAATCCACCACGACCGCCAGAGTTTCCACCACGACCGCCACCGCTTCTACCACCAAAAGATGGTTCGGCTGTGTCGGAATCAATTTGACGCAAAATGTTGTTGTGGAATGTTTTATCGGCGCGAGTTACAAGTGTAATAGCAGTTCCATTTGCACCACCACGACCCGTTCTTCCAATACGGTGTGTGTAATCTTCAAATGCACGAGGAGTGTCGTAGTTAATTACAACTCTAATGTGGGCGATATCAATACCACGAGCCATAACATCAGTTGCAATCATCACTTTAAACTTTTCTTCACGGAATTGTTTTGTAATGTTTTCACGCTGTCTTTGGCGAAGATCCCCGTGAATTGCACGAGCTTCAATGCCATCAGAACGAAGCCATGATTCAAGATCGTCCGCAACACGCTTCATGTTCACGAAAATTAGAACCGTTCCTTCAATTGCTGTAATTTCTTTCAGAACTGTTGGGTATTTTTCCTCTTCACGAAGTTCGATGAACTTTTGTTCAATGTTTGAGTGTGTTTCTTTTGGTGTTTCAATGTTAATTTCAACGAAGTTTTTCAAGTAAGATTTCGCTTGGTTAATAACGCTGCCTCTTTTGGTAGCACTAAACATTAATGTTTGGCGTTCTTTTGGAAGGCGTGAAACGATGTTTGCGATGTCCTCTCTGAAACCCATGTCAAGCATTCTGTCGAATTCGTCCAAAATTAAAATTCCAAAGTGGGAAATATCAATTGTGCGGCGTTTCATGTGGTCTTGAAGTCTTCCGGGTGTTGCAACAACAATTTTCGGGTTTTTTTTCAAAGCGAAAATTTGAGTATCCATTGAAGCTCCGCCAAATACGCATGCTGTGTTAATTTGCTCACGACCTCTCATCGATTGAATTACCGTGTTAATTTGAAGTGCAAGTTCACGAGTTGGAACCAAAATCAAAGCGTAGTTTTCAGGGTTTTCTAGAATTTTTGTGATTAGTGGAATAACGAAAGCACCGGTTTTACCACTACCAGTTTTTGACGAAGCAAGAATATCTTTGCCTTCAAGAATAGCAGGAATTGCCTTTTCTTGAATTTCAGTTGGTGCGGTGTAACCCATTGCGGTTAGCTTGTCTATTAAAGACTGTGGAACATTTAGTGTAGAAAAATTTGACATAGATGCAAATAAATTGATAAGTTAAGAAATATAACGAAAAATTTCAAAGGAAGATTTCTGCAAGTGTTATATATGAAATTAACTTATATCAAAACAAACCTGCCAATGCAATTTTTTTTATACATACAACCACAATTTTTAATATGCAAGAAAAATTTTTCTTATGAAGCAATATTGTCAATTTTTATTCACCAGCGTAACGTCGATGAATTGTTAGGTGGTTTTTGAATTCATCCAACTGTGTTTCTAAATTTCCTTGCTTTTTATGAATTACAAGGTGTAGCTTGTAGCGATATGTAATCGTTATGTGAAAATGAAAATAATATTGGCAAACCCAAGGGGTTTTTGTGCGGGTGTGCGTCGTGCTATTGAAATTGTTGAAAGGGCGATTGAAAAATTTGGCACTCCGCTTTTTGTGAAGCATGAAATTGTGCATAATCGGTACGTTGTGGAATCGTTTAAGGCTCGTGGAGTTGTCTTCACGGACGACCTCTCAATCATTCCAAGCGGTGCAACAATTGTCTTTTCCGCACACGGAGTTTCCGATTCCATAATTGAACAAGCCAAGGCAAAAAACCTGAACATTATTGATGCCACATGTCCACTTGTTACGAAGGTTCATCGGGAAGTTAAAGAATACGATGAAAACGGTGCGGAAATTATTCTGATAGGGCACAAAGGTCACCCTGAAATTGAGGGAACTTCCGGCAAAATTAAGGGGAAATATTACTTGGTGGAAACCCTTGAAGATGTTGAGAATCTTGAAGTTGGAAATCCGCAAAACCTTGCACTTGCAACGCAAACAACCCTTAGTATTGACGATACAAAATCAATTGTTGATGCACTTTTGTTGAAATTTCCGGAAATTGCAAAGCATTATAAATCTGATATTTGCTATGCCACGCAAAACCGCCAAAACATTGTAAAAGCGATGATTCCCCAAATCACAAAGCTAATAGTAATCGGATCCAAAGAAAGTTCAAATTCAAACAGACTTTGCGATATTGGTAACGAAAACAATATTCCATCGTTTTTGGTTGATAGAGCCTCAAACATTGCCCTTGAAAACTTCGCAGAAAGCGACATTGTGGGAATTACTGCGGGGGCTTCTGCTCCGGATAACCTTGTCATGGAAGTTATCGCACTTTTTCAGGAAACATTCAATGCCACAATGGAACCTTCAAGTGCAAATTTTGAGGAAGACATCGTGTTTCATCTGCCAAAATCTGTTCGAATTTAATCAAAAAACCCTACAATGTTAAACATAATAATTGCGGTGATTGTTTCAATTGTTGCTCCGTTTTTTGTCAAAAATAAGCACTCACAGTTGGTTTTTGCAATTGGAATGCCGCTTTTGTTCGTTTTGCAACTGTTATTAATGCAAGTTTCCCACGAATACGATACAATATCCTTTGCATACGCCGTGCCAATTGTGTTTTCTGTAACGCAAATATACCTCAATTTCGCAGTGTTCGTAAGCATTCTTTGGCTTCTAGCAAGCGTTTATTCGGTGTTTTATATGTCGAAAAATTACGGCGAAAGTTCACTTGCAAAATTTATGCCATACTATAACGCCGCCGTTGGTTTTGCAATTTTAACAACATTTGCCAGCAATCTTTTCACAACATTTGTCTTCTATGAATTGCTAACCCTTGCAACTCTTCCGCTTGTTGGCTTTGGTGAGAAGGACAGAAAATCTCTGACAAAATACGCAATGATTCTACTATTTTGTTCAATGGCGTTGTTTCTTCCTGCAATTTTTATGTTTCAAGGAATGGTTGGCACGACGGAATTTATGCAAGGCGATGGCACAATTATGACGATATTTGGGCAAGATTTCTCGCAAAATGAATCAACGCTGAGTAACTATCAATATACTCCAACCCCTTTTATAATGGTTGTAATTTTCGTTATGATGCTTTTTGGCTTGGCAAAATCAGCAATTTTCCCATTCAATGCTTGGCTTCCCGCTGCAATGTGTGCACCAGCACCAGTTTCCGCACTTCTTCACGCCGTTGCTATTGTGAAAATTGGCGTTTTCGTGCTTTATAAAGTGATATACGAACTTTACGGCATGCAATATATGTTGCATTTGCAATCTTTATATCCACACACTTTCACCGCAATAACCACAACCGTTGTTTTTGGAATAATAATAGCATCAATTCAAGCCTTGCAAACTTTTGACCTCAAACGCATACTAGCATTTTCAACAATTTCCAACATGGGCTACATAACCCTTCTGTTTTTAACATTTTCAGAAACCGGAATGCAGGCGGGCTTTTGGCACATTTTTGTTCACGGAGTTACCAAAATAGGGCTGTTTTTCATCGCCGGAATTCTGTATTCAATATATCACACGAATAATTATCGAAGAATGTCAGGAGCATTCAACAGGCACACAATTCTTGCTTTTGCGTTCGTGCTTTTTACCTTTTCAATCACAGGTCTGCCGTTGACAGCGGGGTTTATCAGTAAGCAATTCACGATATACGCACTTGCAGATTTTTCATATATTGCACTGTTTGGAATATTATTTTCGTGCGTTACTTGTGCAATCTACATGTTTCGCCCCGTTATATACACAACATCAGCAACGAAAAAACACATTGTGGACAACAACATTTCAACCATAACATACACGGTAATTTTGCCATTGGCGTTGCTGAATTGCTTAATTTTTGCCGTTGGATTTTTCTGGCACGATATTATATAAACCGCTTCCACAATTTCAATTGTATATTATATAATACTGAGGCAATTTTTTTTAACGCAAAAACTATAACTCAAACTATTTGTTTAACCGCAAAAACCGATTAACAAATCCTCCAAAACATTTTTTTTCCCTCAAAAAATGCGTTTTTGTTATAGTATGCTATAACAAAAGTGATGGCTGAGGTTTTCCGCAAAACAAGGAAGTCAATCCGCATAAGGGTTTTTTCGTTTTTGGAAAAAATATTTTTTTTCTTTTTTATTTTTGTTATAGTGTACTAGTACAGTAGAACACTGGGGAAGTTAGGGCTGAGACAAGAGTGGTGCACTTGGGTGAAAATGGGGTGGAGTGAGGGATAACTTCCCACTGCCTCCACCACCGCAAAACCGCCAGCCACACACCTTCCTCCCAAAAATTACCCTTCGGGGGCAGGTGCGAAATTTCCGGCGGATACTCCTTCGTTTCACTTCGTCATATCCCACAAAAACTTCGCTTTCCGCCCAAAACCTCCGCCCCAAACCTTCTTGCCTAAACCTCTAAATACTTCTCAATCCTTAAAAGTTCGTTGTATTTCGCAGTGCGTTCGCCGCGGCACGGTGCCCCAGTTTTGATCTGTCCGCAGTTAGTTGCAACGGCAAGGTGGGCGATTGTTGTGTCCTCAGTTTCGCCAGATCTGTGCGATAACACACACTTAAACCCAGCACCTTGTGCAATTTTCACCGCTTGAAGAGTTTCGGTAATTGTTCCAATTTGGTTTGGCTTAACCAAAAGGGCGTTCGCATATTTCCCATCAATTCCTTGCTTGATTAGCTCCGGATTTGTGCAGAATAGATCGTCCCCAACAATTTGGATTTTGCTTCCAAGTTTTGCGGTAAATTTTTGGAAACCTTCAATGTCGTCCTCGTGAAATGGGTCCTCAATTGAAATAATTGGGTATTGTTCCACAAGATTTTCATAGTATCCAATCAATTCTTCGCTTGCAAAAGTTTGACCATCAACAAGATATTTCCCGTCCTTGAAAAACTCGCTTGCAGCAGCATCAAGGGCAATTGAAACCTCGGTTTTTGGTTCATATCCTGCGTCTTTAATGGCCTGAACGATGCAGTCAAGTGCCTCTTTTGATGTTGTAAAATTTGGAGCAAATCCACCTTCGTCACCAACCGCGGTTGTGTGTCCAAGGTTTTTTATCACAGATTTCAGTGTGTGAAAAATTTCAGTTCCAGCACGAAGTTTCTCGCTAAAAGTTTCAAAACCGTGTGGCACAACCATGAATTCTTGAATCGCAAGACCGTTCGAAGCATGCTGTCCGCCGTTGATAATATTCATTAGTGGGGTTGGAATTACATCGGCGTTTTTGCCTCCGATATATTCAAAAAGTGGCAGGCCAGCAACTTCTGCGTTTGCTTTCCAGCATGCAATTGAGGTTGCCAAAATTGCATTTGCACCAAGGTTTGACTTATTCTGCGTGCCGTCAAGCTCAATTAAAATTGCATCGATATCATCTGAAATATCGAGTCCAACAAGGGCATCGCTAATTTCGTTATTCACAAATTCAACTGCGTTCAAAACGCCTTTGCCTTTGAATCTTTTTTTGTCGCCATCACGAAGTTCGCACGCTTCCTTTGTGCCGGTTGATGCTCCCGATGGGGCAATTCCCCTGCATGTAACTCCGTTTTCAAGTGTAACATTCACTTCAACGGTTGGGTTTCCACGAGAATCCAAAATTTCAATAGCGTAGACTTCAATAATTGTGCTTGACATATTTTTCAAAAAATTGCTTCCTTGTTTGGAAGTTATTCTGGATTATTTGTCAAGCAAATTTTATTAATATCCGTATTGTATGCGTTCAACAAGTTCGCCAATTGTTGGCATAAATGCACCGTTTTGATACCAAGGATCTTTCGCAAAATTAAAACCTTGCGAACCACAGAACATTAAATTGTTGTTGATATCTGGTGTTGAAATTGCAGATTGCAAAGTTTTTTGGATACAAAACGAGCGAGGGTCGGCACGGCGTCCCGTTGTGAAATTTTCATTCACGGAGTATTCCTCCGTTGCCCAGTTACTGAACGCACAAGCAGAAAGACAGCCCATGCAGTCTTGTTGGTCTTTTAAGATTGTTTGAGACTCCACCTCATTCACAAAAACCATTGTGCTATCAGGGGTTTTCAGTGCAACAGTGAAGCCATTTGCTTCAAAATTTGCGATTTTTTCCAAACTTCCAGATTTCACAAATGTTGCACGCTTCCTTGGACCAAAACCATATTCTTCGCAGAAATCCTCCGTTTTTTCTTCGGAAAAATCAACTTGACGCTCGCTTCTTGCTCTAAGATTTTGCATAAAATCGTTGTTCACGGCGGAAGAATAAAACCCTGTTGGGCTGAATTTATTCAGGAAAATATCACCTTTTTCAAGGGTGAAAAGTCTGTCTTTCCATTCTTTTGAAACGGGATATTCTTGTGTATAGATTGGTCTTGTGCCAAATTGGAAGGCAACTTTGCCAATTTCTGGGTTGTTCAAAAAGCGTTCTTCGTCTTTTAAGTGCCAAATTCCACCAGCAACAATAATTGGCGTTTCTTGAAGACCAACTTCGTTTAAAAATGTGCGAATTTCGGCAACTCGTGCGAATGTATCGCCCGGTTCATTGGGATTTTCAGCATTTGAAAGACCGTTGTGTCCGCCTGCTCTCCAAGGACACTCATAGACAACTCCGCCCAAAAAATCGGAAAACTTGCTGTAAGAACGCTTCCATAATGCACGAAATGCACGCATTGAAGAGACGATTGGGTAGTAGTGAACTTTATACTTCGAGGCAATTTCACCAAGGCGATACGGCATTCCTGCTCCGCAAGTTACACCGTGAATTAAGCCCTTTGTTTTTTCAAGCATACCTTCCAACACTCTTTGAGCACCGCCCATTTCCCATAAAACATTGACATG